>CAKSWM010000095.1 GCA_934511545.1 uncultured Oscillospiraceae bacterium
TCAGAGTTACTGTCATCGTCTCGCCAGGAATCACCATCGGCTTGAGCGCATTCGCCAGCTCATTGATATTCAGCACTGCTACGCCTTTAATTACCGCAACCTTATTGAGGTTAAAGTCATTGGTCACAACCTTTCCCTTCATAATCTGCGCCAGTTTCAGCAGCTTTACATCAACTTCCGGAATTTCCTTCAATGCCTTTTCAGAATCTGTATTGTAAATTTCAATTCCGTATTCCACCTGAATCTTATTTAAAATATCCAGTCCTCTGCGTCCTCTGTTACGCTTGAGCCCATCCGATGAATCGGCGATATGCCGAAGCTCGACCAATACAAATTCCGGAATTACAATCGGTCCTTCCAGAAATCCGGTTTTCATGCCCATTAAAGCCACTCTCCTCTCATGCGTTCCGGCAAAGGTGGAACGCGTCAAGCTTTGCCTGCTCGGAGGGAACGCCCTTTTCCTCCAGCGCGGCGATAGCTGTCAGCATCTTCTGATATTCGTTGGGAACGATCTTCTTGAACAGCGGCAGGTATTTGTCCAGATCGGCGAGTACCTCCTGCCCAAGCTCGGAACCGGTGGCCGCGACGTGCGCCTCGATGAGCCGTCGGAGCTCCTCTTTGTCATGGCGCTGGGTTATCTCGCTCATGGTGACCATCTGTTTGTTCAGCCGCAGATAGAAGTCGCGGTTTTCGTCGAGAACGTATGCTATACCGCCGCTCATACCGGCCGCAAAGTTCTTGCCGGTCTGCCCGAGAACGACGACGCAGCCGCCCGTCATATATTCGCAGCCGTGGTCGCCGCAGCCCTCGACAACGGCGACGGCGCCGGAGTTGCGGACGCAGAAGCGCTCACCGGCTACGCCGCTTATGAAGGCCTGACCGCCGGTCGCGCCGTAGAGAGCGACGTTTCCGATGACGATGTTGTCTCTGGCGCTGAACCTGCTGTGCCGGTCGGGCGCGACGACCAGCTTGCCGCCGGAGAGCCCCTTGCCGAAGTAGTCGTTGCTGTCGCCGGTCAGGTTCAGCGTCAGGCCCTTCGGCACGAACGCACCGAAGGACTGTCCAGCACTGCCCGTGCAGTTGACGATGTAGGTATCGTCGCTGAGACTGCCGCCAAACCGGCGGGTGATCTCGGAGCCGAGTATCGTGCCGACGGCGCGGTTCGTGCTCGAAACAGTGACGGAGCAGGCGTGTGCCCGGCGCTTCTTGAAGCTGGGTTCAAACTCGGGGATGAGAGTTCCGGCGTCAAGAGTCTTTTCAAGCCCGAAGCAGTATGCGTCCTTCGGATCGCAGGTGACGGGCAGGGGACCGCCCCCAATGACAGGGGAGAGGTCTATGGTATCGGCTCTGGCCGTGGTTTTCCTCTTTCTGACGCGAAGCTTGTCGGTGCGGCCCACCAGCTCGTTTACGGAGCGGACGCCGAGCTTTGCCATTATCTCGCGAAGCTCCTCCGCGACGAAGAGCATGAAGTTCATGACATATTCCGGCTTGCCGCAGAAGCGCGCGCGAAGCTCCGGGTTCTGTGTTGCGATGCCGACGGGGCAGGTATCGAGATTGCATACGCGCATCATCAGGCAGCCCATGGCGACCAGCGGAGCCGAGGCAAAGCCGAACTCCTCCGCGCCGAGCATACAGGCGATGGCAACGTCGCGCCCGGTCATCAGCTTGCCGTCCGTCTCGAGGCGGACTCTGGAGCGCAGACCGTTTCGCACGAGAGTCTGGTGCGCCTCGGACAGGCCGAGCTCCCAGGGCAGGCCCGCGTTCTGGATCGAGCTTTTCGGGGCGGCCCCGGTGCCGCCGTCGTAGCCGGAGATGAGTATGACCTGAGCTCCCGCCTTGGCGACGCCTGCGGCAACGGTGCCGACTCCGGCCTCGGAGACGAGCTTGACGGAGATATCCGCGGCTCTGTTTGCGTTTTTCAGGTCGAAGATGAGCTGAGCCAGGTCTTCGATCGAATATATGTCGTGATGGGGAGGGGGAGAGATGAGCGCCACGCCGGGCGTGGAATAGCGAGTTTTTGCTATCCAGGGATATACCTTGCTTCCCGGCAGATGCCCGCCTTCTCCGGGCTTTGCGCCCTGCGCCATCTTGATCTGTATCTCCTTCGCGGAGCACAGGTATGCGCTGGTGACGCCGAAGCGGCCGGAGGCGACCTGTTTTATGGCGCTGTTTTTATCCGTTCCGAACCTGGCGGGATCCTCGCCGCCCTCGCCGGAGTTGGACTTTCCGCCGAGGCGGTTCATGGCGACGGCCATGCAGGTGTGCGCCTCCTCGGATATGGAGCCGTAGGACATGGCGCCGGTCTTGAAGCGCTTTACGATCTCACTTGCGGGCTCGACCTCTTCGAGAGGAACTCCGCCGTTTTCGTCAAAGACAAATTCGAGCAGGCCGCGCAGGGTGTGGGGACTGCGTTCGTCATCGACCATGGCGGAATATTCCCTGAAGCGCGCATAGGAACCGGTGTGGGTCGCCTCGCGCAGGGCCAGTATCGTCCGCGGGTCATACATATGCGATTCGGTGTTGTCACCGCTGCGGAGCTTGTGCGCGCCTGCGCTGTCAAGCGTCGTATCAACGCCGAGACCGAGCGGGTCGAAGGCGTGGCTGTGACGCCATTCAACGCCCTCGCCGATCTCCTCAAGGCCGATCCCTTCCACGGGGCTGACGGTGTTTGTAAAGTATTTGCTGATGACCTCGCGGCGGATGCCGACGGCCTCGAATATCTGCGCGGACTGATAGGACTGGAGGGTCGAGATGCCCATTTTGGAAGCTATCTTGACGATACCGTGGAGTATCGCGCTGTTGTAATCCGTGATAGCGGTGTAATAATCCTTGTCGAGCATGCCGCGGTCGATGAGCTCGGTTATGCATTCCTGCGCCAGATAGGGGTTTATGGCGCGCGCGCCGTAACCGAGCAGCGCTGCAAAATGGTGCACATCGCGCGGCTCCGCGCTCTCCAGAATGATGGAGACGGCGGTGCGCTTCTTTGTCCGGACGAGGTATTGCTCGATCGCGGAGACCGCCAGCAGGGACGGTATCGCAACGTGGTTTTCGTCAACGCCGCGGTCGGAGAGAATTATGATGTTGGAGCCGCTGCGGTACGCGCGGTCGCAGTCTACAAACAGCTTGTCGAGCGCTTTTTCCAGCGAGGTGTTTTTGTAATAAAGCAGGGAAACGGTCCCGACCCGGAAACCGGGACGGTCTATCTCGCGTATCTTCATGAGATCGACGCTCGTGAGTATCGGATTGTTGATCTGCAGGACGCTGCAGTTGTCCGCTTTTTCGATCAGCAGATTGCCGTCGCAGCCGGCGTAGACCGTCGTGTCGGTAACGACTTCCTCGCGTATGGCGTCGATAGGCGGGTTTGTGACCTGTGCGAAGAGCTGTTTGAAATAGCTGAACAGAGGCTGGTGCTTATCGGAGAGAACGGCCAGCGGGATGTCCGCGCCCATGGCCGCGGTCGGCTCGGAGCCTGTTTCCGCCATGGGAAGGATGGCGTTCGTTATATCCTCGTAAGTATAGCCGAAGGCCTTGTAGAGCCTGTCGCGCTCCGTCTGGCTGTATTTTGGTATCCTGTGGTTCGGTATCTTGAGCTCGGAAAGCTGAACAAGGTGTCCGTCGAGCCATTCGCCGTAGGGCTGGCGTCCGGCGTAATATTCCTTGCATTCCTCGTCCGAGATAACGCGCTTCTGCATCGTGTCCACAAGGAGCATCTTTCCGGGCCGGAGCCTGGATTTGCGTACGATGTTTTCGGGCGGAATGTCGAGCACGCCGACCTCGGAGGAGAGGATGAGCCTGTTGTCGTTCGTTATGTAGTATCTGGCGGGCCTGAGTCCGTTGCGGTCGAGCACCGCGCCGACGACGTCGCCGTCGGAAAAGAGAATGGCCGCAGGACCGTCCCAGGGCTCCATCATGGTCGAGTAATAGCGGTAGAGATCGCGCTTTTTCCGGCTGATGCCCGCGTCGTTTTTCCAGGGCTCGGGGATGAGTATCATGACGGCCAGCGGCAGGGGCATCCCGTTCATCACGAGAAACTCCAGCGTGTTGTCCAGCATCGCGGAGTCGGAACCGGACTGGGAGATGACGGGAAGTATCTTATCCATGTCCGCGTCGAGAACGGAGGAGTGCATTGTTTCCTCTCTGGCCAGCATCCGGTCAACGTTGCCGCGTATGGTGTTGATCTCGCCGTTATGCAGAATGAAGCGGTTCGGGTGAGCTCTCTCCCAGCTGGGGGTGGTGTTGGTGGAAAAGCGGGAATGGACCAGGGCTATCGCGCTGACGAAGTCACCGTCCTGAAGATCGGGATAGAACCGGCGCAGCTGGTGAACGAGAAACATGCCCTTATACACGATCGTTCTTGAGGAAAACGAGGCGACATAGGTGTTGTCGTTGCTCTGCTCAAACACGCGGCGTATGACATACAGCCTGCGGTCGAAGGCAAGCCCCTTTGCGATCCTTGCCGGGCGGCGGACAAAACACTGGTATATGCAGGGCATGGAGGCCTTTGCCTTTTCTCCCAGCACGTCCGCGTCCGCAGGCACCTTGCGCCAGGCAAGAAATTCAACGCCCTCTTTGGCACAGATGACCTCAAACATCTTCTGGGCCTGACGCCGGGCCAGAATATCCTGCGGGAAGAAGAACATGCCGACGCCGTAGTCCCGTTCTCCGCCCAGATCTATGCCGAGATCGCTGCCGACTTTGACAAAAAAACGGTGGGGGATCTGAAGCATGATGCCGACGCCGTCGCCGATCTCTCCTGTGGCGTCTTTTCCGGCGCGGTGCTCCAGCTTTTCGACAATCGAAAGAGCGTCGCTGACGACGCTGTGGCTCCGGGTCCCGTCTATGTTTATGACGGCGCCGATGCCGCAGGCATCATGTTCGAACTGCGGACTGTACAGTGTCTGTTCGCTTGACTGGTTCATTTTGGGGTGCTCCTTTCAGTTTCCGCTGCCTCCGTAGTTGGAGAGCACGCGCGCGGAGGGGTCGTTGACATCGCAGCCCTCCCATTCGCGGTTCGGCATCCAGAAATCGGCGATCATTTCCGCCTGTCCCGGATAATACTGCTCGAACAGCTCGCGGTAAAGCAGGGACTCTTTCGTAAACGGCCGGGCGTAGGTATATTTTGCGCGCAGCCGCTCGAATTCTTCGTCTGTGTAACGGGTCTCGGCATAGGCCTTCAGATCGTCCACCATGGAATGTCCGACGGCGTCGCTGAAAGCCGCCTTTTCACGCATGAGTATGCTCTCCGGCAGCCAGTCGCCCTCGAAGGCGCGGCGCAGAAGATATTTGCCCTTGCCATAGCTGTTGACCTTCATCGCAGGGTCGAGCGACATGACATAGCTAGCAAAGTCAAGGTCGCCGAAAGGCACGCGCGCCTCGAGAGAGTTGACGGAGATGCAGCGGTCGGCGCGGAGAACGTCGTACATGTGCAGCTCTCGCACGCGCTTTTCGGCCTCTTTCTGGAAGGCCTCGGGCGAAGGGGCAAAATCGGTGTATTTATAGCCGAAAAGCTCGTCGGAGATCTCTCCCGTCAGAATGACGCGCAGATCGGTGTTCTCGTGTATATATTTGCAGACAAGATACATGCCGATGGAGGCGCGTATCGTCGTTATATCCCAGGTGCCAAGGAGCGCGACGACCTCGGGCAGAGCCTTGAGAACATCGCTTTCCGTTATGATGACCTCCGTGTGGTCGGAATGAATGTATTCCGCGGCCTGCTTTGCGTATTTCAGGTCGATAGCATCCGTGCTCATGCCGATAGCGAAGGTTTTTACCGGCTTATCGGAGAGCCTTGCCGCGACTGCGCAGACAAGGGAGGAGTCCAGTCCGCCGGAGAGAAGAAAGCCGATGGGAGCATCGGCGTCCAGCCGCTTTTCGATCCCGGCGATCAGCTTTTCGCGTATTTTGCGGCAGGCGGTGTCAAGATCGTCGGCGGACACGGCGGAAACGCTGCTGATGTCGCGGTAACAGACAAATTCCCCGTCCTTGTAATAGTGACCGGGCGGGAAGGGCGTTATTTTGCCGCAGAGAGGGACAAGGTTTTTCGCCTCGCTGGCGAAGAGAATGCCGCCCGCGCCGTCATATCCGTAGTACAGCGGG
>CAKSWM010000096.1 GCA_934511545.1 uncultured Oscillospiraceae bacterium
CTCTTTCCTGTTCCTTGGACCGACCGGAGTTGGAAAAACGGAGCTGTGCCGCGCGCTGGCCGCTGCCGTATTCGGGGACGAGAAAGCGCTGATCCGCTTTGACATGTCCGAGTATATGGAGAAGCATTCGGTGTCAAAGCTGATCGGCTCGCCTCCCGGCTACGTCGGCTATGACGAGGGCGGACAGCTGACGGAAAAGGTGCGGCGCAAGCCATACTGCGTCGTACTGTTCGATGAACTGGAAAAGGCGCATGAGGATATATGGGGACTGCTGCTCCAGATCATGGAGGACGGCAAGCTGACCGACTCGCAGGGACGGCCCGTCAGCTTCAGAAACGCGATCGTCGTCATGACGAGCAACGTCGGCGCAAAAATGATAACGGACGACAGACCCGCGCTGGGCTTTTCGGACAGGGGATTGTCCGCCGACGGGGCCGAAGCGCAGGACGATATACGCAGGAAGGTCATGCGTGAACTGAAGGGGGTGTTCAGGCCGGAGTTTATCAACAGGATAGATGAGATACTGGTCTTTAACCGGCTTGGGCGGAGCGATATACGGAAGATCGCGGAAAAGATGCTCACGGAGGTCCGCGACCGCATGGAATCGCTCGGCGTCACGATGACGGTAACGCCCGAGGCGCTGGACCTTATAGCCGAAAAGGGCTTTGACCCGGTCTATGGGGCAAGACCGCTGCGCCGGGAAATACGCGCGGAGATAGAGGATCCCGCGGCCGGGCTGCTGCTGGACGGGAGCCTGACGGCGGGCGGCGGGCTGTCCGTTGCGGCGGCGGACGGAAAACTTGCCGTAAAGGCGGTGGACAAGGCGTCCTGAAGGTGTTAAAATACCCCCATTGCGACATTTTCCGGAGGGTATGGATATGGATCATGCGGATTTCATCAAATATATCAACAACGCGCGAAATTTTAACAGCCATAACGGGCTGAAGGTCACGGCCCTGAGAGACGAATACTGCGAGGTAGAGGCGCCCGTGACTGTGGATTCGCTCAACCCGCAGCAGGTGGCTCACGGCAGCTTTGTCTATGCGCTGATGGACCTTGCAACGGGGATGGCCTCGGCCTCAACCGGGCGCAACATGCTCACGCTCGACGCGACTGTTTACTATCTGCGCCCCGGAAAGGGCGAAAAGCTGCGCGCCGTGGCGGAGATGATAAAGTCCGGGCGCACGACGGGACTTTATGAGGCCCGCGTCTATGACGACGGAGACAGACTCTGCGCCAAGGGTGAGTTCACCGTCTATTTCACCGGCGGAGAGATAGACCTTGACGAGCGCCGCCGCCGCGACGCCGTGCTCATAGAGCAAATGGAGGGAGAATGAGCCTCCCGGCCTTCCCGCGCAGCGGCAGATAAAGCAAAAAACACCGGAAGTGTTCAAACTTCCGGTGTTTTTTGCTTTATTCCTCATCGGGCGATATTCCGGGCTCCTCTCCCGTTTCGCCGTCCTGCGTGAATTTCACAGTCGCCTGGTATATCTTGTTGCCCCATATCGGTGTGGGGTCCTGCCGCGTGAATTCCAGCCCGTAGCCGAGAGCGTTTGCGGAAACATGCATGTGGGCAAGCGCCGCGCCGACATCGATGCACTGAACATAGGATATGACCGGGTTATTCAGCAGCGGATGACTGCGGTAGACGTGCATCTTCCCCTCGAGGGACATGAGACACACGGGCTGGCGCGATGACCAGCTGGGGGCCATGGACACGGCCTCGACGACCTTATCCTTGTCGCCGAAATTGCCGAGAGTCCATTTCTTGAGAGGCTTTCGCTTGACGGGGTCGGACGGCAGGCGGAAGCGCTCTTTTGAATGGCCCATCGCTATTGCAGCGATATACGGCAGCGTGTCGGGAAAATCCTCGTTTACGTTGATGCTGCTCTGCCAGCAGGTGGCAATGCCGCGCGAAGTCAGCCAGAGCGATGCCAGCTCGCCGAGGTATCCGCAGTTTTGAAGGGCAAAGTTGAGCTTTTCCGAACGCAGGACCAGATACATCGGCGCCTTGACGCCGGGCTCGACCGTGGCTATCTGAACCATGTCCGAATAGGGCAGCGTGTCGAAGTTCCAATCAATGGCGCTCTGCGGCAGAGTCAGCGAGGAGAGAAAGTCGATCAGCTCGTCAAGAACGTCCTCCCCGATGGGCCTGTCCGTCTCAAATGTGCGGATGCTGCGGCGGACGGGGATGTATTCATTGAGAAACGAAAGATCCATTAATATGCAACTCCCCAGTATACCATGTGCTTTGCGGGCTTGCCGCAGACAGGGCAGACGTCGGAAATGTGCTCCTGTACAAAGGGGATGCAGCGGCTGGTCATGCCGGCCTTTTCCTTCATTGCCATCTCGCACTCAAGATCGCCGCACCACATGGTTTTGATGAAGCCGCCGTTTTTTTCCTGAAGAGTCTTTGCCTCTTCCAGCGAGACTGCGGAGAAGGTGTGCTCGTCGAGGTTCTTCTTTGCCTTGGCGTAAAGGCCGTCCTGCACCTTGCCGAGCAGGGTGGGTATCTCAGAGACGAGCTCATCTATTCTGACGGTCTCTTTTTCGAAATTGTCGCGGCGGACGGCGACGCAGACGCCGTTTTCCATGTCGCGGGGGCCGATCTCAACGCGCAGGGGCACGCCCTTCATCTCGTACTGGGCGCACTTCCAGCCGAGGGAGTTGTCGCTGTCGTCCATTTTGACGCGGATGCCCGCGGCTTTGAGAGCTTCGTATATTTCAGTCGCCTTTTCGATCACGCCGGGCTTGTGCTGCGCGACGGGAACGACGACGACCTGAATGGGCGCTACCATCGGGGGAAGGACAAGGCCGTTGTTGTCGCCGTGGGTCATGATGATGCCGCCTATGATGCGGGTGGACAGGCCCCAGCTGGTCTGGTGGGGATAGGTCTGCTGGTTGTTCTTGTCGGCAAAGGTGATGTTGAACGCGCGGGCGAAGCCGTCGCCGAAATAGTGGCTGGTTCCGGACTGGAGCGCCTTGTGGTCGTGCATCATGCATTCGATGGTGTATGTGCGCTCGGCTCCGGCGAACTTTTCCTTATCGGTCTTGTTGCCGCGTACGACGGGCATGGCAAGGAAGTTCTCGCAGCAGTCGGCATAGACCTCGAGCATCTGCTCGGTCTCTTCAATGGCCTCTTCCGGCGTTGCGTGGAGGGTGTGGCCCTCCTGCCAGAGAAACTCGCGGCCGCGCAGGAACGGGCGGGTGGTCTTTTCCCAGCGGAGAACGGAGCACCACTGGTTATATTTCATCGGCAGATCGCGCCAGGAATGAACGACATGGCTCCAGTGGTCGCAGAACAGCGTCTCGCTGGTCGGGCGGATGCACAGGCGCTCGGGCAGCTCCTCGCTGCCGCCGTGGGTGACCCATGCGCACTCGGGCGCGAAGCCCTCGACATGGTCTTTTTCCTTCTGAAGCAGGCTCTCGGGGATCAGAACGGGCATGGAGACGTTTTCGTGTCCCAGCTCCTTGAAGCGCCTGTCCAGATAGTTCATGATGTTCTCCCAGATGGCATAGCCGTAGGGACGCAGAATAAACAGGCCCTTGACTCCGGAGTAGTCAACGAGTTCCGCCTTGGTGCAGACGTCCGTGAACCACTGTGCAAAGTCGACCTCCATATCGGTTATCTGTTCAACTTTCTTCTCTTTCGCCATCTATATTGACTCCTTTAAAAAAGTTATTTTTCGCATCTGAATATTTTATATAAAGAGGTGGTGATTGTCAAGCACATTGGAAAGGCGCAAAAGTATAATGGGGTGTAAAGGAGTGGATGGACTTGAGCGCATATCCGAAATTCTACTTCCGTCCGTCGCGCGGAGAACAGATAAACACTGTCATAAGTCCGGCGGAGGACGCGGCGTCCTCGATCTGCGGCAGAGTGGTGGACGCGAGAGGAAAGGCGGTCGAAAGGGCGCTGGTGCTGCTGTTTCGCGCGGACGAGGGGGACGACCCGGAACTGCTTGCCCGCAGCGTGACCGATGAGGACGGACATTTTCTGTTCGGGCCGCTGGAGCCGGAGGAGCTTTATCTGGTAAAGGTGTTCAAAAACGACGGAAAGCTGCGCCAGCTTGAGATAAGGACGGATTGAATGAAAAAGACTTGACCCTGCGGCGGCTTGCCTCTATAATGAGTGCGGTACAGTGTTATGTATACCAAACTCATCGGAGGTGAGTACCGCTTGAACAGACAGAGATTCATTGCAGAGCTGACGCAGCTTCTGTCCTTCATGGCAGAGCATGACAGGGCGGCGTTTCTGAAGCAGCTCAACGCAAAGTTTGATGAAGTCGGGCCGGAAGGCGAGGCCGGGCTTATTGCCCGGCTGGGAACGCCGACGGCGCTGGCCATAAAAGCATCCAGAAGCTATACGCCCACAGCAGCTCCCGCGAAAGCGGAGCCGGAGGAAGCGGAAAAGCCCGCGCAGGAGCCCGAAGAGAACACTTCGCAGGAGCCTGGGCCGGAGCAGGAGCGGGAAACGGAACGGGAGCCGTCATCCGGCGAAGAGCAGAATCCCGAACCGGGACCCGAAGCGGAAACCGCACGGGAGCCGGAGCGGAAAGAGGAAGCGGAAACCGAAGCCAAAGCCGAAACGGCAAAACCGGCGCTTTCAGAGCTGTTCGGCGGAGAAAACCCTGCGCCGGAGATAAAGCCGGAGCAGGAAAAGGACAAAAAAGCATCCTGCGGGCGCGGCGCTCTGATAACGCTGACGGTCGCAGGCGGCATTATGCTGCTGTGCGTGCTGCTTGCCGTGTGCGCGGTCGTTTTTGTTCCGGGTGCCGGCGGACTGTGCGCCGCGGCGGTATCCGTCCTTGCGGGACTCTGGGCTTCTCCGGTCTTTACGGACGCCCTGTTCCTGTTCGGCATCGCGGCGATAGCCCTTGCCCTCGGCGTATTTCTTCTTTTCCTTGCCGTATGGCTGATCGTGGCTGTCGTAAAGCCGCTCGTTTCCGGGATAGTATATCTCTTCAGGCTGACCGGAGGTGTGGACAAATGAAAAAAGCGTTCAGAGTTATCCTTATCGTCTGCGCGGCGATACTCGTTATCGGAATAGCAATGCTGGTCGTGTCGCTGTTCCTCGGCGGAGGGTTCGACTCCGTCGAGTCCCACGGCAACGTGGACGGACTGGTAGAAAACCTGAAGCAGATGTTCCCGTTTTTGAACAGGCTCCCATTCTGACAAAAACCCCCGCGGTTTCAGCGATGAAGCCGCGGGGGTTCGTGCTTTGTCTGTCTGGATGAAGCGGTTTGGCGCTTATCTGCCGCGGAAGGCGAGCCAGAAGCCGCCGCCGACGATGACGGCGCCGCCGGTCAGGTTGCCGAGCGTTACCGGAAGAAGATTTGTGACAAGGCCGGACCAGTCTAGACCCGCGGCCTCAATGCCGTATTCGGACGCGGCAAAGATACCGGCGGGTATGTAATACATGTTTGCGATGCTGTGCTCAAAGCCGCAGAGGACGAACAGCATGATCGGAAGATACAGCGCAGCGAGCTTGCCGCCGGCGGACTGTGCGCTCATCGCCATCCACACGGCAAGACAGACCAGCACGTTGCAAAGAACTCCGCGCAGAAACGCATCGCCGAAGCCGAGCTGCGCCTTTGCCGCCGCGGCGGACACGGCGCTCTGCGCAAGCGCGCCGCCAAACAGCGAAAAGGTATGGCTGTAAACGGCCATGAACGCGATGAAAATGCTGCCCGCGAAGTTGCCGATATAGACGAACAGCCAGTTTTTGAGCATACCGGAAAGGCGTATTTCACGTGAGAGCAGCGGCATTACCATCAGGTTATTGCCTGTGAACAGCTCCGTTCCGCAGAGCACGACCATCGCAAGACCGGCCGGAAACACGAGCGCGCCTATGAGCTTGGAGACGGACGGAGAAGCGATCGAAACGCCGGCGGCCGTGGCCCCAACCCCGGCCAGCGCGATGAACATGCCGGCGAAGAAGCCGAGCAGGAGCATGCGGGGAATGCTCATTTCCGCTTTGCGGCGGCCGGTTTGCAGGTAAGATGAGAATACGTCGGTTGTGGTCATCATGGGGCATCAGCC
>CAKSWM010000097.1 GCA_934511545.1 uncultured Oscillospiraceae bacterium
GCGGATATGCTGCACGTCATCCACGAGTTCGGCGGCGTGGAGAACCTCAAGGGCAAGAAGGTCGCGATGACCTGGGCCTACAGCCCGAGCTACGGCAAGCCGCTCTCCGTTCCCCAGGGCGTCATCGGCCTGTTCACGCGTTTCGGCATGGATGTGGTCCTGGCTCATCCCGAGGGCTATGAGATCATGCCGGAGGTCGAAGAGATAGCAAAGGCAAACGCGGAAAAGTCCGGCGGAAGCTTCACAAAGACCGGCTCGATGGAAGAGGCGTTCAGGGATGCGGACATCGTGTATCCCAAGAGCTGGGCGCCCTTTGCCGCGATGGAAAAGCGCACCGAGCTTTATGGCAGCGGCGATCTCGACGGCATCAAAGAGCTTGAGAAGGAGCTGTTGGCACAGAACGCCGAGCATAAGGACTGGGAGTGCACCGAGGAAAAAATGGCGCTTACCCGCGACGGAAAGGCGCTTTACCTGCACTGCCTGCCTGCGGACATAACCGGAGTATCCTGCGAGGCGGGAGAGGTCGCGGACTCCGTCTTTGACCGCTACCGCGTGCCGCTGTATAAGCAGGCGAGCTTCAAGCCCTATGTCATTGCGGCGATGATCTTCCTGTCCAAGGTGGAGGATCCCGCGAGAATGCTCGAAAAGCTGGACGAGTGGGGTGTTGAGAGGCAGACGCTGCACGGCTGAGAGGAAAAACGATGAGGATTGTGATCGCTCTCGGCGGAAACGCTCTAGGCTCCAACCTTCCGGAACAGATGACGGCGGTCAAACAGACTGCCAAAGCCATTGCGGATCTGATAGAGGAAGGCCATGACATTGTTATAACTCACGGAAACGGGCCGCAGGTCGGAATGCTCCAGAAGGCCATGGCCGAGCTGACCCGGTCCGACCCTGAAAAGTACATTCCCTGCCCGCTGTCCGTCTGTGTTGCGATGAGCCAGGGATATATCGGCTACGACCTCCAGAACTCCCTGCGGGAGGAACTGCTCGACCGCGGCATAACCAAAGGCGTCTCCACCGTTCTTACGCAGGTGGAGGTGGACAGGGACGACCCAGCTTTTCAGTATCCGACCAAGCCCATCGGCGCTTTTATGACCGCGGAAGAGGCGGAGAAAATGAAAAGAGAGCGCGGATATTCCGTGATCGAGGATTCCGGCCGCGGTTACCGGCGCGTGGTCGCCTCCCCTATGCCGCGCGCCATTGTGGAGATCGAATCCATCCGCGACATGCTGGAGGCGGGGCTCGTGGTCATCGCCTGCGGCGGAGGCGGCATTCCCGTTTTCCGCACCGGGGGGCATCATCTCAAGGGTGCGGCCGCCGTTATCGACAAGGACTTTGCTTCGGCTCTGCTGGCCGACATGCTGGATGCCGACAGGCTGATCATTCTGACGGCGGTGGAAAAGGTCTGCATTGATTTCGGAAAGGCGGCGCAGCGCGAGCTGGACTGCATGACCGTATCCGAGGCGGAAGAATACATAGCCGAAGAGCAGTTTGCCAAGGGGTCAATGCTGCCGAAGGTGGAGGCCGCGATGCGCTTCGTGCGCGGCGGAGCAGACCGCGAGGCTCTGATAACCCTGCTGCAAAAAGCGGGCGACGGCGTCAAGGGCAAAACAGGAACACGCGTAATAGGATAATCAAATGATATAAAGCTCCTGATGAGATATGCAAAATCCCGTCAGGAGCTTTTTGCCATAGGCCGGCTATAACACAATTTTTATAAAAATGCCAATTCAATTGTATTGAAAACGCTTCTCCGGTGATACCAATTTAGAATTGACGGGAATTGGGATATTGCTATAATAGAAACAGGGTACATTACGATATATAGAGTATAAATTATAATTATTGGAGGTACATACATGCCGGAGATCAAAGAGATATACGCTGACGTAGTCGTGATCGGCGGAAGCGCCGCGGGGCTTCCCGCCGCTGTCAGAGCCAGGGAGGCAGGCGCCGAAAAGGTCGTTGTTCTCGACAAGACAAAGCAGCTCGGAGGCTGCGCCCGTCTCGCTGCGGGAATGTTTGCAACGGATACGGACACTCAGCGCAGTATGGGCATCCGCGTCAGCGCGGACGACTGCTTCCGCGAGCATATGGCGGTTCAGAACTGGCGCTGCGACGCAAGACTGGTCCGCAAATGGATGAAGGGCGGCGGACCTATGATCCGCTGGCTTGAGGATCACGGCATACACTTCAACATGGTCAACGATTTCTGGGCCTACGGCAAGGGCCGCACCGTTTACCACAAGGTCATGGACGAGGTCGGCGCTTCGACCGGAAACGTAACGGTTTCCCAGCTGTCAAGATGCTGTGATGAGATGGGAATAGACGTATACCGCAAGTCCCGTGCAAATCATCTGCTGCTGGACGAAAACGGCGCCGTATGCGGCGTTATGGCCTATAATGTCGATAACGAGGAAGAGGTCTATAAATTTGTGACGAAGTGCGTCGTCCTCGGCACGGGCTCCGTCGGCGCGAATAAGGAACTCATCGCCCGTTTCATGCCCGGCGAGGACCACTCCCACACCAAGGTCATGTCCGCGCTGCCTCACAGTACGGGCGACGGCCTGATAATGGCAGAGGAGATCGGCGCGGCTTCGACACCCGCGGGCTGTCTGCGCATGGGACCGCACAACCATCCGAACAACATCCGCGCCGGACTGCTGATCCGCCGTCCCGAGCCGATGACCGTCAACAAGCTCGGCGAGCGCTTCACGGACGAGAGCCTTTATTCCCGCAATGTGTTCAGCTGGTTCGCCGGAGAGAGCCTCGACGTACAGCCGGATAAGGTCTGCTATGTTATTTATTCGAAAAAGACGCTCGACACGATGGTCGCCGCGGCTAAAAACTGCTACGGTCTGGAGGAGGATCAGGGCCGCATCAGGGGCGGCGCCGACATGCTTCAGGACTTTGGCGGCGAAAAGGGCGTAGAGCTTGAAAAGGTCGGCCCGACAGCCTGGTGGGGCCGCGTTATGAATGATGTCGAGTCCGAGGTCGAAAAGGGTCGCTGCAAAAAATCGGATACGATTCGCGGCCTTGCGGAGTTCATTGGCTGCGATCCGGACACGCTCGAGGACACCGTCAAGCGCTATAACTTCTTCTGCGAGCGCGGCTTTGATGATGATTTCCTCAAGGATAAGGAGTATCTCTATCCGCTGTATGAGTCCGAGGGCCCCTTCTACTGCTTTGAGGCGCATCAGGGCATAGATACGATCATCGGCGGCATTAAGGTCGACCACGATCTGCGCGTTCTGGACAAAACCAGCCATCCGATCCCCGGCCTGTTCGCGGCCGGCGTCTGCGTCGGAGGCTGGCTCAATACCGGCTATACGTTTTCCGGAGCGTGCCTCGGCTTCTCCGTGTGGAGCGGCTTCGAGGTCGGCAAAAACGCCGGAGAATATGCCGTCAGCGTAAAATAAGCGTCATACTTATACGCAAAAAACGCGGGAGCGCACGCTCCCGCGTTTTCAGTTTATCAAAAAGGGCCTCGCAGAGTTTGCGCCCGCAGGCGCAAAAGAATCAGGAAACATTTTTTCCGGCGACATGTGCGTCGGAAAAAAATACTTATCAGCCCGCAAGTGTGCGAGTTGTCCGTTAATACTAATAGCGGACAACGAGTGCGCGCGGCGGGCTGCATCCTGTTGTCGAAAAAGCCCGAAGGAGCTTTTTCGACAGTCTCACGCGGGAGCGCACGCTCCCGCGTTTTCAGTTCAGGAGCTCACGCTGGCTGTCCCGGTCTCTTATTCCGAATACGGATACGCTTTTGTCCCCGGAATGATTGCCGCGCAGTGTGGGCTCTGCCATTGACAGACCGCGCGTTATGCTGTCGAAGCCGAAGCGTTCGCGTATCGCGTCCGTCGCCGCGTCCAGCCGTCGCCGGGTATCGCGCTTTGCGTTGTCCGTGAAAAGGCACATCTGCTCGGGTTCGTTTTCGGGGCACAGTCCGGTGATGCGCACGCCGACGCCGCGCGCGGGCGCGCCGTCCCAAAGCTCAAAGCAGAGCTTTTTTGCCGCGGCGAAGATCTCGCCTGTGACGTCCGTTGCGCGCTCGAGCGTCATCTGGCGGCTGCTCCAGCGAAGAGTCCCGGCGTCTCTTATCGAGACCTCCACAACGTGCCCGCGGAAGGCGCCCCGGCGCAGCCGCATACCGACGCGTTCGCAAAGAGCCATCAGCTCCGTTTTGAGGTCCCAAGCGCTCTCCAGATCGCGCGGCGCGGTCGTGCTGTTGCCGATGGACTTGACGGGCTCTTCTGTATCGACGCGGCGCACGGGAGAGACGTCCAGTCCGTTCGCGTAGCTGTACAGCGTATATCCGTTTTTGCCGAGCCAGGAGTGCAGCAGCTCCGGACTCGTTTTTGCAAGCTCGCCTATTGTCGTTATGCCGACGGAGGAGAGCCGGCGCTCCGTCGCCCGCCCAACATAGAGCAGATCGCCGACGGGCAGCGGCCACACGATGTCCCTGAAATTGTCGCGGCTTATGACCGTTACGGCGTCCGGTTTTTTATAGTCCGACCCGAGCTTCGCAAAAGCCTTGTTCCACGACACGCCTATGCTGACGGTAAGGCCCGTCTCCGCCCGGATGCGGCGCCGCAGCTCATCCGCGGCCAGAGCGCCTTCGCGGCGCTCTGTGCAGCCGGTGAGATCGAGCCAGCTTTCGTCTATGCCGAAGCCCTCCTGCATGTCCGTGTACTGGCTGTATATCCGTCGCACCTGCCGCGTGACGCTTACGTAAAGGTCCATGCGGGGCGCGACGAAGGTGAGCTCGGGACAGACCCTTTTTGCCTGCCACAGGGCCATACCGGTCCTGACGCCCGCGCGCTTTGCCAGTTCCTCTTTTGCCAGGACTATACCATGGCGGGATTCGGGATCCCCTGCAACGGCCATCGGCCGGCCGCGAAGTTCCGGCCTGTACAGAAGCTCGATGCTGGCAAAACAGGCGTTTATATCCGAATGTAATATGACTCTGTCCATTGCTGTCTCCCTAAAAGATACTGGAGACATTATAATTCTCTTTTTAAGATAAGTAAAGAGGTAAATTTATCTTTTTTAGATATGGACAAAGAAAATCTTGCAATTGAGTGAAACGGAATATATACTGGTATAAAAAGAACAAAAAAGGGGATTTAACATATGAGCAAGACATTAGGCGCTATCATAACCGACCTCAGGAGGGAAAAGGGCGTATCCCAGAAGGAGCTGGCGCGCAGGCTGCGCAAGCGCGGGATGGAGATAACCAATCAGGGAATATCCAAATGGGAGAACGGGGATTCACTTAGTTAAAGATACCATTTGAAGCAACTCGCACTTTAGCTTACAAATTATTATATTGAGCTTATTATACCAGCGCGAAATGGTGTCATAACCTGAGTACAATAACAAATGCGTAAAAAATAGGGTACAGATTTATTTCTGTACCCTTATTGAAAAGAAACCATCTCCATGATATATTTATATGCGGATAGCCTGAGCGCTTTCATAACAGAATCCTTCCACCTCCCGTATGGGAATAACGGTTCATTTACCCGAACCCGTCTGTTACCGCAGACAGAGTGCCTTTGTGCGCAGGGTAGTAAATACGGAAGGAGGAAACTGCTATGGCGAAAGTCAAAGTAGAAGTGAAAGTAACGGTCAAAAAGACTGTGAAGCATCGCGTCATCGTCCGTCGATGAGCGGTGTAGCTCAGGCTATTCATATTGAATTATCTGAAAATGTATGTAGGGTGCAGATTTGTTCTGCACCCTTGTTTTGTTTCCTCGTTTGAAGAAACTTCACCAGAATGACTCTGGGCGATCTTGCCGATCTAAAATCACTTTCTGCTGTGCATCAGCTCAGCGATTCCACTTGTATCATCCATCTCGATAATGCCAAGCAAATTCATTTCTGGCTGCACAACACTGTGCATATAACCGTTGCCATTCATGTTCTCATAATCTGCAAAACACTCCCAGAATGTTTCTGACTCCATACGAGTCCACTCTTGACGCGGGTTATG
>CAKSWM010000098.1 GCA_934511545.1 uncultured Oscillospiraceae bacterium
GAACTTCTCCGCATGGAGAGAGCATGTTTTCTCCCGCAAGGAGAAGCCGCTCAACCCCGGCGAAAGCCTTCAGCCCTTCGAGATCATGGAAGCCATACAGGCGTCCGACACCAACGCGATCATAACGACGGACGTCGGACAGCACCAGATGTGGGCGGCGCAGTATTTCCATTTTTCATATCCCGGACAGCTGCTGACCTCCGGAGGCTTCGGAACGATGGGATTCGGTATGGGCGCCGCGATGGGCGCAAAGCTTGGCAATCCAAACAGGACCGTTGTTCTCTGCACCGGCGACGGATGCTTCAGAATGAACTGTCACGAGCTGGCCACGGCGGAGCATTATAATATTCCGGTCATCATCGTCATCTTCAATAACGGCGCGCTCGGAATGGTCCGGCAGTGGCAGACGATCATATATAACGGGCGCTATTCCCAGACGACGCTTGACCGCGGCCCGGATTTCATAAAGCTTGCTCAGGCATACGGCCTTGACGGAGAGCGCGCTGCAACAAAAGCGGAGTTTGAAGCGGCGTTTGAGAGAGCGAAGCAGGCCGGCAGGACCTATGTTATCGAGTGCATGATAGACAGCGACGATATCGTGCGTCCCATGGTGAGCACGGGCTCTCCCGTGACGGATCCCATTATCGAATAAGAGGTGAGAATAATGAACGGAAACATCAAGCGTTATACACTTTCGGTCCTGGTCGAAAACGCCGCCGGCGTTCTCAGTCAGGTCTCGCGCCTGTTTTCACGCAAGGGCTACAACATAGAGTCTCTCGCAGTCGGCACGACGGACAGTCCCGAAGTGTCGCGTATAACCATAGAGGTAAACAGCGATGAGCAGCAGATACAACAGATAATCAACCAGCTGCGCAAACTGTTCGTTGTCTATTCGGTCAGGGTACTTGATTCGGAAAACTCCATCAGGCGCGAGCTTGTGCTCATAAAGGTGCGTGCGGAAAGCCGCGAGACGCGCAACGAGGTCGTCCAGCTTGCGAATATTTTCCGCGCCTCCATCATAGACGTTTCGTCCAATACCCTCACGCTTGCGATAATAGGCGAAGAACAGAAAAACGAGGCGCTTGAACAGCTCCTCAGCGAGTTCGGGATCCTTGAGCTTGTAAGGACCGGCATAGTTGCGCTTGAGCGCGGACAGTCCACGATAAGCGACGAGCGCAAGGAGACCACGGAATTCAACCTTGGCAAAAGCGCCATATAACCGAAATTTCCATATCTAATATAAACAGTAAAGGAGAAATCAATCATGGCAAAAATGTATTATGAAAAGGATTGCGACCTCAGCGAACTGAAGGGAAAGAAGATCGCCATTATAGGCTATGGCTCCCAGGGCCATGCCCACGCCATGAATCTGCGTGACAGCGGCTGTGATGTAGTTGTCGGCCTTTACAGGGGCGGTAAGAGCTGGGCTGTCGCCGAAAAGGACGGGTTCACCGTCATGACCACTGCCGAGGCGACGCGTGCGGCAGACGTCATTATGATACTCATCAACGACGAGAAGCAGGCGGAAATGTACGCCAAGGACATTGCCCCCAATCTTACGGGCGGAAAGGCGCTTGCCTTTGCACACGGCTTCAACATACACTTCGGTCAGATCGTGCCGCCCGAGGATGTTGACGTTTTCATGATCGCTCCCAAGGGGCCCGGACACACCGTCCGATCCACCTATGTCAACGGGAAGGGCGTTCCCTGCCTGCTTGCCGTTCACCAGAACGCGACCGGCAAGGCATATGACCTCGGACTTGCATACGCCGCCGGCATTGGCGGCGCCCGCGGCGGCGTAATGGAGACCACCTTCAAGGACGAGACCGAGACCGACCTTTTCGGTGAGCAGGCGGTCCTCTGCGGCGGCGTCGTGGAGCTCATGAAGCTCGGCTTTGAGACGCTTGTCGAGGCTGGCTACGAGCCCGAGAACGCATATTTCGAGTGCATCCATGAGATGAAGCTGATAATCGACCTCATCAACAAGGGCGGCGTGGCCATGATGAACTACTCCATCTCTGATACGGCCGAATACGGCGAATATGTCTCCGGCCCGCGCGTTCTGCCATATGACGAGACCAAGAAGAATATGAAGGCCGTGCTCACCGACATTCAGAACGGAAAGTTTGCCGGTCAGTGGATCGCGGAGAACAAGAACGGACGCACATTCTTCAACGCTTCCCGCCGTATGCTCGCGGAGCATCAGATGGAGAAGGTCGGTGCCGAGCTCCGCCGCAACATGCTCTGGGGCGACGATACCGATCCCGATACCGCAAGCAACTGACGGAGGGGCCCTAATGAACAGCAATAATGTTAAAAAGGGGATACCCGCAGCTCCAAACCGTTCGCTGTTCTATGCGCTGGGATATACGAAGGAGGAGTTGGAGCGGCCGCTTATCGGCGTTGTCAGTTCCTATAATGAAATCGTTCCCGGCCATATGAATCTGGACAAGATTGCCGAAGCGGTCAAAGCCGGGGTGCGCGCGGCAGGCGGAACGCCTGTCGAGTTTCCCGCGATAGCCGTCTGCGACGGCATCGCAATGGGCCACGTCGGTATGAAGTATTCGCTCGTTACGCGCGACCTCATTGCCGATTCCACCGAGGCCATGGCCATGGCGCACCAGTTTGACGGCCTTGTCATGATCCCCAACTGCGACAAGAACGTTCCCGGACTTTTGATGGCGGCTGCGCGTGTAAATATCCCGACGATCTTCTGCTCGGGCGGCCCGATGCTTGCGGGTCATCTTCCTGATGGAAGGCGCACCTGTCTCAGCCATATGTTCGAGGCCGTCGGATCCTACTATATCGGAAAGCTCGACGAGGCCGGCGTTGAGACCTATGAGGAAAACGCCTGCCCCACCTGCGGCTCCTGCTCCGGTATGTACACCGCAAATTCCATGAACTGCCTCACTGAGGCGATAGGAATGGCGCTGCCCGGAAACGGGACTATCCCCGCTGTTTATTCCGCGCGTCTGCGTCTTGCCAAGCACGCGGGAATGAAGATAATGGAACTTGTTGAAAAGAATATCTGTCCGCGCGATATTATGACCGCTGCGGCCTTCCGCAATGCCGACACCGTTGATATGGCGCTCGGCTGCTCGACCAACACGATGCTGCATCTGCCCGCGATCGCTCATGAATGCGGAATAGATCTCGATCTGGACGAATCCAACGAGATATCCAGCCGCACGCCGAACCTCTGCCACCTTGCACCGGCGGGAGAAACCTATATGGAGGATCTGGACAGAGCCGGCGGCGTTTACGCTGTCATGAAAGAACTGACGAAGAGGGATCTGCTCGATACCGGCGTGCTGACCTGCACAGGCAGAACGCTTGCCGAGAACCTTGAGGGCGTCGTAAACCGTGACACGAACCTTATCCGCTCCATTGAGGACCCGTATTCTCCCGATGGCGGGATCGCGGTCCTGAAGGGAAATCTCGCGCCCGAGGGCTGTGTTGTTAAGCGCAGCGCGGTCGCTCCAGAGATGATGAAGCATACCGGCCCCGCGCGTGTTTTCGATTCCGAGGAGGACGCGATCGCCGCAATATATGCCGGCAGGATCGCGGCGGGCGACGTTGTTGTCATCCGCTATGAGGGGCCGAAGGGAGGACCCGGTATGCGCGAGATGCTCAATCCCACCTCCGCCATCGCGGGAATGGGACTTGACAAGGATGTAGCACTCATAACCGACGGACGCTTCTCCGGCGCTACGCGCGGTGCATCTATCGGCCATGTCTGCCCCGAGGCCGCGCAGGGAGGAAACATAGCACTTGTCGAAGAGGGCGACCTTATTGCGATCGACATTCCCGCCTGCTCGATAGAGCTTCTTGTGGATGAGGAGACGCTTGCCGCAAGACGCGGCGTGTGGGTCTGCCCGGCGCCGAAGATAACCACGGGCTATCTTGCCCGGTATGCCAGACATGTGACCTCTGCCGCGAAAGGCGCGATTCTCGAGTAACGGAGGAACTGCCATGACGGGCAAACTTGAAAAGCTGCGCGCGGGGCTGGATTCGCTTGTTGTGTTCCGTTCTCTGCTGAAAAGCGATCCGCTCGCTTCCCTGAGCAGACTGCTGGAAACGGGGAGAGCGTGTGATTACTGCGATTTTGTCGGAGCCGTCTATGACGGCGGCTTCGATCTTTCGAGACAGCTTCTTGACGCCGCGGCGGACGACGACAACATCTATGTACGTCTTGCGGCGCGGGGAGAGCCGGTGCCTGAGGTCCTGCGGCGCTGCGTCGAAAACGAGCTTGAGATCCTTGGCGCTGCCGCCGCGCTGAGCCCGGCAGAGCTGTCCGGCGCAGTGAGATATGACGGCTTTCTGCCGGAGTATGAAACGACGGAGCTGGATTTCCCGGCTGAATACATGCGACGGATGGTAAACCTGTCCTCAAAAGGATACGGCATCTATGCGCGGCACACGATGTTTGCCGTGCGGGACGGAGCGATAGAACCCGTGCGCTCGCCGGACCGCGTGGAGATATCCGACCTCATCGGCTATTCGCGGCAGCGGCGGCAGGTCATAGACAACACCCGCGCGCTTCTCCGCGGCCTTCCGGCGCTGAATGTATTGCTGTACGGAGACGCGGGAACGGGAAAATCGACAACGGTAAAAGCGGTCACGAACCAGTTTGCCGGAGAGGGATTGCGCCTTGTCGAGATGAGAAAGGACCAGCTTTGCGAGCTGCCCGCCGTGATGGCGGAGTTGAGCAAAAATCCGCTTAAATTCATCATTTTCATCGACGATCTGTCATTTTCGGCGGATGACGACTCTTTTGGCACGCTGAAGGCAATACTAGAGGGCTCGGGTTCGGCAAGAGCCGGAAACACGGCAATCTATGCGACCAGCAACCGCCGGCACCTGGTTAGGGAGCGCTTTTCCGCGCGCGACGGCGACGAGGTACACCGCCGGGATACCATACAGGAACAGGCGTCGCTGTCCGAACGCTTTGGCCTGACGGTGCTGTATTCGGCGCCGAATAAGACGGAGTATCTTGAGATCGTCAGAGGACTGGCTGAAAGAAAAGCGATAAAACTGCCCGTTGAAGAGCTGGAGAGCGGTGCAGAGGCGTTCGCCCTTGAAAAGGGCGGACGGTCGGCCAGATGTGCCGAACAGTATACGAACAGACTTCTGGCAGAACAAAATCAAAAGGAATTGGAATAATGCTTACACTCGATAAGATATATCATGCAAATTATGTCCTGAAGGACGTTATCCGCAAGACGGATGTTATCCTTGCGCCGAATATCAACAGAGAGAGCGAGATCTGGCTAAAAACCGAAAATCTTCAGATAACCGGCTCGTTCAAGGTGCGCGGAGCTTACTATAAGATGAGCTTGCTCACGCCGGAGGAAAGGGCCTGCGGAGTCGTTGCGTGTTCAGCGGGAAACCACGCCCAGGGCGTTGCCCTTGCGGCGCAGAAAAACGGGATCAGATCCGTTATCTGCCTGCCTGACAGCGCGCCTATCTCAAAGGTAGAGGCGACTAAGAGCTACGGCGCAGAGGTATGTATGGTCGAAGGTGTATATGATGACGCCTATGCATATGCTCTCAGGCTGCGCGACGAAAAGGGATACACCTTCATCCATCCCTTTGACGACGAGGCGGTCATTGCCGGGCAGGGGACCATTGCGCTTGAGCTGTGTGACCAGCTCAAAGATATCGATGCGGTCATTGTGCCGATAGGCGGCGGCGGTCTTATCTCCGGAATAGCTTTCACGATCAAGGCTCTTGATCCGAGGATAAAGGTCTACGGCGTTCAGGCGGCGGGCGCACCCAGCATGTACAGGGCGCGCGAAAACGGAGAGATCGGCACGCTTGAGAGTGTTTCCACCATAGCCGACGGC
>CAKSWM010000099.1 GCA_934511545.1 uncultured Oscillospiraceae bacterium
CCGTTGCTCTCGCGCATGGCGGACAGCACCGCGATGGGGATGGCCAGCTTCAGCGCACAGGAAAAGTCCACCATCAATACGGAGAGCATTTTGGTCACATTGCGGGTCAGAAGGTATGTAAGCGCCGTGCCGCCCAAAGTGTATGGAACAAGCCTGTCTGCCATCCGGGCAGCCTTGTCCTCAGCAGTGGATTTCAGCCGTTCCGATTCCTCGATCATACGGACAACACGGTCATAGCGCCCGCTGCCGGATACCTTTTCCACGCAGACCACGCATTCGCCCTCTTCGGTCACGGTCCCTGCGTAAACAGGGCTGCCGGGGCGCTTGACAACGGGCAGGGACTCTCCGGTCAGAGAGGCCTGGTTCACCATTGCCTCGCCCTCCGCAACTATACCGTCCAACGGGATCATGCTGCCGGTGCGGATCACAATGCGGTCTCCGGGCTTTATGGCGTTTATATCCGTCTGCACTTCGGTGCCGTCCTTCTGAAGCCACACGCTGTCTACCTGAAGACTCATGGCCGCCGCAAGGTCCGCAACGGACTTCTTGTGGGTCCAGTCCTCCAGTATCTCGCCCAGCCGCAGCATGAACATTACAGATCCGGCTGTGGAGAAGTCGCCGCGCACAATGGACACAGTGACTGCGGCGGCATCCAGCACCGCTACGGACAGCTTTCCGCGCCACAGCGCGCGAAGCCCCTCCTTGATGTATTTCAGCGAGCGGAAAACAGCCAGCGCCGATGTGACCGGCGCGGGAAGAAACAGTTTTGAGATGCAGCGCTTTATGACTGCCGCGGCGAGCTTGTCCTCAAACTCCCGGTTCAGCGCCCGCTGGGTGTGCTCCGGGATGACTGCCACGGGCTCGGCTTTGGCGAAGGAGAATTTTGCCAGAGCACGGATGATATTGACGCGCTCTGTCGTGTACAGCACAACGGCATCCTGCGTTCGGTCATAGACCTTGACCTCCGTTACGCCGCTTACCGCCAACAGGTAGTATTCAAGCACATCTGCCTGGTGCAGCGACATACGACCGCAGCACAGATGTACCCGGAGCCGCCCCGGAGTATCATGTAGGATCGTGCATTTCATAGCTTATTCCGCCTTGACTTCCTCTTCGGTATCCTCTTCGGCGGAGGTGTCCTCGACCACTGCGGCAGCTTCTTCCGCTGCGCGCTGGTCGTTGATGGCTTTGGCGTCCGCATAGATGTCGTCTGCGCCTTCACGGACTGCCGTGACAACAGTCATCACGCTGTCCTTGGCGCGAATGGCTGCGGCGGTGGTATGGGCATAGACTTTGCGTGCATCCTTGCTGCCAAGAATTTTGAGACCGGCAGTGCCAAACAGCACGCCCGCAGCAAACAGACCGATTTTCTTCATGGTTATTGTCCTCCTTTGTGGAATGTTTTTGTTTGAAAGTACCAGTGTTATTCTGAATCAGGCCGGCATGTTCGTCACGCAGACGACCGGCATGATCTCATGATTTCTTTTTTCCGAGGTGGAAAAGGCCCTTTTTCTCATAGACCTCCGAGCTTATATCTCCGGCTGTATAACCGGTAGAGTCGATCACTTTCCTGAGCTCAGATTCGTCCAGGGGCTCTTTGGAATGGATGACAGTTTCTCCTTTGGAGTGGGAGGAAGAGACCTTTTCCACCGGGAAAGCGCTCCGGATCGCGTTGTTTATATGTGCTTCGCACATGGAACAGGCCATGCCGGATACTTTTACAGTTGTTTGGATCATGTCTTTCAGCTTCCTTTCAAAAACGCAAAAGAGAGTTCTTTCCCTTTTGTTCTAAAAATTATAGCACCGTTTTTGGTTAGAGTCAATTAACTGCCGCGATAGTTGGACACATTTGCCCGGCAATGAACAGCTTCAGACAGAGCGGAGGTGCCTGCGCCGTCTGCTGCCCGATTACACCCGGTCCTTTCTAAATCGCTTCACAGCCTACCGTTCGGTAGCTATAATGTATAAGCAGGGAACAGGCGGAAAAATAAGAAACGGAAGGCATATATATGAGTAAACAGAAGATCGTTTTGCTTTCGATTGCCCTGCTGCTAATCGCGGGGCTGTCCGCGCTTTTGATTCTTGACAGCAGCGATGATTTTACGGGCAGCAGCATCAAAACCCCGGATGCGTACATGCTTGATATTGAACGAATGAACGGAAGGGATACGCATTCGCTTGAACTCACGGCGGGCGACATGCTTCAAATCGGGTTTGAAACGGAAAAAGGCGACCTGCATATGGAGATCAAGGCGCCGGACGGAACGCTTATCTATTCAGGCAATGGAAAGGATACGACGGATTTTACCGTGAATATTTCTGAAAAAGGGGTCTATACGGTCGAGGTCGAAGCGAGAAAGGCAAAAGGGTCCATTCGTGTTCAGCTCGCGGATGATACATGATCAAATATATTCAGACCGCCGGACAGAAAGCTTAGCGGCGCGGCCACCGTGGAACCGTTGACACCACAGTGACCGCGCCGCGTTTTTTTGTCCCCCGGCAGGGAGGATAACGCCGGGGGACAGAACTTCCGCATATCCAAACTTGGGACGGAAGCAGCGTAAAAATATATCTGTTGTCTTATCTGCGCCTTTTTGCGTGGAACAGATTCATTGCAACATACAGCCCGATGGCGGCGGCAACGAAGGCGATAAGCACGATATACATGGAGCCGGAGGAAACCTTGCTGCCGAAAAAGTAAAGATTGCAGTCCACGCTGTCACGGATGGCCTCAACCACCTCGGAGGGAAAGCCAAGGCCGCGCATTTCTTCAAACACGCCTCTCAGGGCGTGATTGCGCAGAAGGCTGGTGCCGTATGTACCGGGCAGGAATGAGAGCACTTTCTGAAGGCCGTCGGAGAAAGTGGATATCGGCATATATGCTCCGCAGATGAAGCCGTAACCCGCGCTGACTACAGTACCGACGGCGCTGGCCTGACCCTGCGAGGTAAGCGGGAAAATGATGCAGGAGGAAAGGGCCGTGCCGAACAGCACCAGCAGAACGACGTCCAGAACCAATGCCGCAATATCGCCCGCTGACAGAAACCAGCCGACCTTTGCAAGGTAAAGAAGGCATATGCCCAGAGCGGCAAAGTTGATAATAAGAGAAGAGATCAGTGTGGAGGCATAGTAGCTCAGCGCCAATACGCCGGGTTTTACCGGGGTTATGGTAATATCCTTTTTTGCTCCGCTGATCTTATCCTGCACCATCAGAAGGTTTGAGCAGAACGCCACGGTCACGCAGCTGACCGCCAGCAGGGAGGAGACCAGTTCTCCGCCGACACAGCCCCACAGGACATTGTCGGAAACCGAGGCGCCCGCGGCCGCCAGTGCGGAGTTGAAGCTGTCCTCATAGACATTGGCAAGAAATGTGCTGTACAGCACCAGTAAGATCAGCGGCGTGATGAGGGAGGTAAGAAACATTCCCTTGTCCCGGAAATAAAGCTTTGTGTTCCGCCGGATCAGCGCGCCGAGTGCTGTCATTTGTCTGCACCTCCCGTAAGTTCCTTTCCGGTCACGGCGAGGAAAACATCGTCCATTTTCCCCTTGGTGATCTCAAAATCCCGGAAAACCTCGGGGTATTTCAGGATCAGAGCTGTTGCCGCGGCCGTGTCGGGCACGGACACACGAAAAGCGTCCCTGAGCGCCTCATAGGGTGCACCCAGCTTTTTGACTGCGTTCTCGTCCTGCCCGTATATAGTGATATAGTCTCTTGTGTAGCTGTTCTTCAGCGTCAGGGGTGTTCCCTCCGCGGCGATCTTTCCGTGTTCGAGAATCACCACATAGTCCGCATCCGCCGCTTCCTCCATATAATGCGTGGTCAGAAACACGGTCAGCTTCTCTTCCCGGCGCAGCCCGTCAACGACCGCCCAGAGGAGATTTCGGGTCTGAGGATCAAGTCCGGTAGTCGGCTCGTCCAATACCAGTATCCTGGGCCTGTGCAGCAGCGCCCGTGCAATGTCTATCCTACGGCGCTGGCCGCCGGATAGCTTGCCCACGGGACGTTTCAGAAGCTCGCTGAGATCCAGCAGTGCGGACAGCTCTGCCAGCCGGTCCTGAAAGGCCCTGCCGGAGATGCCGTAAAGCGCCGCGCGGCTTTGCAGATTATCCCGCACGGACAGGTCCTTGTCCAGCACGGAGCTTTGAAACACCACGCCTAGACTGCGTTTTATATCATCGGAATGGGCGTCTAGGTCCGTGCCGCAGATAGTGACGGTGCCGCCGTCCTTGGGAAGCTGGCCGCAGAGAATGTTGATGGTGGTGGACTTGCCCGCGCCGTTGACGCCGAGAAAAGCGAAAAGCTCTCCCTCTTTGACGCGGAAGCTCAGGTCGTTTACCGCCTGTACATCGCCGAAACGCTTGCTCAAATGCCCAATTTGAATGAGATCATCCATATTTCAGACTCCCTTTCATTACGCCTCCGCCGAAGCGAAACAGTGTATGTGGTATTATGAAAGAATCAGGAAAACGGCCCGCAATGCAGGGCGCTTTCCGCGCATGGGCTAAAGCATGCAGAGGATTTTTGCTGCTTTGGTCAGGGCCTGAAAGACCCGGAAGGTTTTTTGAATGGCTTGCAGGGAATTCATGACAATGCCTCCTCTGGCTGAATATGTATTGCTTCAATGCTGTTCTGTGGTTTTCCGTGTTTTGAAAACGGTCCTGTACCGTGATAAGATAGTAATTGCGCTTTTTGTCATCACGGACAAACAGGTTTTTGGCGTCCCATTCGGGATAAGGCAGTTCCATGGCATTCAGCTCTTCCATATTGAATACCGCCTTGTGCTCGGTCAGTTCATAAGGAATACCCATCGCCGTCAGCCGGCGGCAGATCCCGTCTTTGTTCATTTGCGTTTCGTTCATCTCAAAAACTCCTTCTGATCGGGTGCCTGATAACGGTTTTCCACTTTTCGGGTGCAACTCTGCGCACGTCTGATAAGTATATTTCGTGGTGCAGTCTGTTGTCATTGATGTCGTTCTCATACCCGTTATCTTTCAGCCAGACATCCATCAACGCTACGGAAGCAGGTTCACTGTCAAACGATCCGGTGTGCATGATCTGAACGCACAGACCTTCATCGATGGTCAAAAACTCGGCGCCGGAGCAGTCAAGCTTTTTCTTTTTCTCTGCCGTTTCCGCCGCCCAGTCAAAATCCGCTTTTGTGACGAAATCCGGCAGACGTATAACCGAGGTCCAGCAAAAGGCGGATTTATCCGAATAGTCGATGCCGTCTTTGCCGCACTGCCGCCAGAAGCCCTCCAGCGGAGGTACGACGTAATCAAAATAGCCCTCGATCCTGTGATCTGTTTTATAGCTCATCTTCAGAGTGTAGGCAAGAGCATACAAAACACCGATGGCCTGTTGGTAAGCGCCGCCCGGCTCATTGGGGTCTCCCGTTCCGCGCACGGCTATATAGTTTGCGGCCGGGACCGTAACGATCTCCGGTTTGCTTTTGGGCATATAGAATTCCCTGTATTCTTTTTTGAAATCAAAAGCCATAACATAACCTCTCCGATATATCATGATCTGCCATCGGCGCTGAACGCCCGAGAGTGCATCTGTCATTATAGCTACCAATCGGTCGGTGGTCAACGAAAACATGCCGCCATTGGGACGCCGAGACATCCGCGGGCGCATGAGCCGTTGCTTTGCAGCGGCAAAAGTGATATTATAATACCATCGGCTGACAAGGGCAGACACGGTTTTGACGGGCAGAAATGCGGCCATACGGCGTCAATACCCTTGACAATAAAGCGCCGCCGCGCTGGCCGTGAAGCTGGGATATAT
>CAKSWM010000100.1 GCA_934511545.1 uncultured Oscillospiraceae bacterium
GTCGAGAGCCTTGCCGGTCAGGAAAGCGCCGGTCGCGCCCATCGGGTGTCCGAGAGCCATTGCGCCTCCGTAAGGATTGACCTTGTCGTACGGCAGGCCGAGCGTACGGATGCAGGCCAGCGCCTGGGAAGCAAACGCCTCGTTGAGCTCGATGACGTCCATCTGCTCAATGGTCAGGCCGGTCTGTTCCATGACCTTGGGAACAGCATAGATGGGGCCGATGCCCATCATGGTCGCGTCGCACCCGGCAACGGCAAAGCCCACAAGCTTTGCAATGGGCTTGATGCCGAGTTCCTTCGCCATCTCCGCCTCCATGACGATGACATAAGCGGCGGCGTCCGTCGTCTGGGAGCTGGTAGCCGCGGTGACCTTGCCGTTGTCGCGGAAGCAGGGCTTCATGCCCGCCATTTTCTCAAGGCTGGTCTTGAGGTTGCCCTCTGCGTCGGCGAGTATGCCGTCATCCTCGGTGACTGTCCTGCCATCTTCGGTCACGATGGGAATAATACTCGGAGCAAGCTTTCCGTCGCGGCGCGCGGCAGCAGCCTTGGTGTGGCTTTCGAGAGCCATCTGTTCCATATCTGCACGGGAGATGTCATATGCGTCTGCAACGCGCTCTGCGGTCTCGCCCATGGCCATATATCCGCCGATGTAGTTTTCAACGATCCATTTGTTCTTGTATTCATCGGGAAACGGGCTGAAGCACTTGGTCATGCACTCAACGCCGCCGGCAACGACGCACTTCATCTGTCCGGCAAGTATTGCGTTTGAAGCGGTCGCTATGGCCTGAAGTCCGGAGGAACAGAAACGGTTTATTGTCTGTCCGCACACGCTCTCGGGCAGGCCCGCGCGGTTGACGATCAGGCGGGAGGCGTTCATGTTCAGCTCGTTGGTAGCCATTGCGCAGCCTGTGATGACGTCGTCTATCATCTCGGGCTTGAGCTGGGGAACTCTGGCAATAACGCCGTTGAGTGTCTGCGCTGCGTAATCGATCGGGTTCGTAGTCGCCAGACCGCCCTTTCTGCTCCGGCAGCAGGGGCTGCGTCCATATGCGACTATGACAGGTTCATGGTTCATCAGATATACCTCCATAAATAATTTGCATACGATTTTATGCCGTCATTATACTACACATTTATTAACATGGGAACAGAAATTTTTGAATTTGTCCTTCTGTGGATGAAATTATCAGAAATCACATCGCTTCTCCGTATCCCGCCGCTTTTTTCCGGGTGCGGCATGGCATTCATTGCGCTTGCAAAACGGATGCAGGACGGATATACTGTTTTTCAGAGGTGATAAAACATGACAATCGAAGAAAAGCTCTCCATGCTCGGCATATCGCTCCCCGAGGCCGCGGCTCCTGCCGCAATGTACGTTCCCGTGCGTCAAGCCGGTAATATTGTCTTTGTTTCCGGTCAGATACCCGTTTCCGGCGGAAAGCCCGTTTTTACCGGAAAGGCCGGCGGCGAACGCAGCCTTGAGGAAGCTCAGAGCGCCGCCCGTCTCTGCGCCGTCAATATTCTCGCCGCGGCAAAGGCACATCTAGGCTCTCTTGACAGGGTAAAAAGCGTTTTGAAGCTCCAGATCTTCGTCAACAGCGCGCCCGGTTTTGCCCAGCAGCACCTGGTCGCCAACGGCGCAAGCGAGCTCATGTTCGAGGTATTCGGCGAGTCTGGACGCCACGCGCGCACCGCCGTCGGAGTACCGGAGCTTCCCATGGACGTCACCGTCGAGGTCGAAGCAATGCTCGAGCTATGAGCGGCTTTTTTCAAAAAAACATACAACCCGCAGCGGTTTCCGAAGCATTTCCGTTTCGGAGACCGCTGTGTTTTTTGTATTTTCTTCGTCATTGCCGCAAATTTTTTCTTTATATTTCAATGCCTTCGACTATTTGTCGGTGCGCATTTTGCACTTTTCCGATATTGCCGTTGACTGTTCGTGGGAACAGTGGTAAAAATGTAATACAACTTACATAATAAAAGTGGGAGGTATTCTGCAATGGGAGTTGTATCAAAGCTCTGCGAAAACGTGGAGCTTCCGAAGATGGTCACGGTCAGGCAAAGCTTTGACCGTCCCCGCATCGCTCCGGAGGAGATCCCTTCATATATAGCCCAGCGCCTTTCCGACGGCAAGTTCTCCGGCGTCATACACCCGGGGATGAGCGTCGCCATAACGGTCGGCAGCCGCGGCATTGCAAACATTGCCGTGATAACCCGCGCGCTTGTCGATTTCGTCAAAGCCGGGGGAGGAAAGCCCTTTATCGTGCCCGCGATGGGCAGCCACGGCGGCGCCACCTCCGAGGGACAGCGTCAGGTGATAGAATCCTACGGTGTGACCGAGGATGCCATGGGCTGTCCGATCGTCTCTTCGATGGAAACGGTTTATATCGGCGACACCGAGGACGGACACCCCGTCCGCATGGACAGGCACGCCTATGAGGCGGACGGCATAATCGTCGCCGGCAGGGTCAAGCCCCATACCGCCTTCCGCGGCCCGTTTGAATCCGGACTCATGAAGATGATGACCATCGGTCTCGGCAAGCAGGAGGGCGCGGAGCTCTGCCATCAGGAGGGCTTCGGCGTCATGGCAAAGCTCGTTCCGATGTTTGCAAAGCTCATGATGCAGAAATCGAATGTTATACTCGGCTTTGCCATCGTTGAAAACGCCTATGACGAGACGGCGATGCTCGAACCGATGCTGCCCGGTGAGATCGAAGAAAAGGAACCGCCTCTCCTGCTCCGGGCAAAGGCTCTCATGCCCAGCATACAGTTTGCAGAAACGGATATTCTCATTGTCGACACTATCGGCAAAAACTTCAGCGGGGACGGCCACGACCCCAATATCACGGGGCGTTTCCTTACCCCATACGCCGACGGCGGCATCAAGTCCCAGCGCATGGTCATTCTTGACCTTTCCGAGGAAAGTCACGGCAACGGCTGCGGCGTCGGCCTTGCGGACATTACCACACAGCGCTTTTTCGACAAGATGGATTTCGAGGCGACCTATCCCAACGTTATAACCTCCACCGTCCTTCATGCGGCGAATGTGCCGCTGGTGCTCGACTGCGACGCAAACGCCATCAAGCTCGCCGTGCGCAGCTGCAACGGTATCGACCGCAAAAACGTCCGCATAATCCGTATCCCGAACTCCCTGCATATCGGTCAGATACAGATCTCGGAGGCTTTGATCCCGGAGGCGGAGGCCAACCCGAACATAACCGTCGTGGGCGAGCCCGCCCCCTTCGCGTTTGACGAAAGCGGAAACCTTTTCTGATGCCTCCGTCAGCCCCTCATATTTCAAGAGAGGAGAATAAAAATGGCACTTCAAAAAATCGAAAAACAGAATGTCGGCGACATGGTTTTCGACCAGCTCCGCAACTCCATCATGGCCGGCGAATGGAAGCCCGGCGAGAAAATGCCCTCCGAAAACGAGCTGGTCAGCATACTGGGCGTCAGCCGCATTTCCGTCCGCAGTGCGCTCCAGCGCCTGAGCGGCCTCGGCCTGATCGAAAGCCGCCGCGGCGAGGGTACCTTCGTCCGCAAGTTTTACAGTGCAGACGGGCTCAAGGCTGTCATCCCCGTGATCGCGATGTCCTCCTCCGACAGGAAAAGCCTGTTTGAGTTTCGCCGCATCCTCGAGATTGAGGCCGCCGCGCTCGCGGCGGAGCGTGCAGATGACAAGATAATAGAGGGAATGGAAGAAACGAACAAAGGCATGGAAAACCTCGAAACAGCTCCCGAAGCTGACCTTGCGTTTCACAACATGGTCGCAAAAGCGACCTGCAACCCCTTCATTGTCTCCGTGTCCGAGATCCTGCGCGATTACTACTTTGCTCTGTTCAAGGATAATATCTCCATGGTCGGCACTGACGGTCTCAAACATCACCTGCTGCTTATAGAGGCGTTCCGCAATCACGACGCGGACGCGGCCCGCGAGATCATGCGCAAGCACCTTGCCAGCGCGCAGGTCGATTGGGAGAAGAACAATGCATAAGCTGAAAAACATCGTTATAGCACCCGATTCCTTCAAGGGCAGCGTCTCTTCCATTGAGGCCGCCAGCGCTATTGCGGAGGGGCTCAGGCACGTTATCCCGGATGCGGAAATTGTCTCCATCCCAATGGCCGACGGCGGCGAGGGTACGACCGAAGCGCTTCTTTACTCCGTCGGCGGAGAACTCGTCCCCGCCGAGGTCACGGGGCCGCTGGGCGAACCTGTAACGGCGCATTGGGCCCGGCTGTCAAACGGCGCTGCCGTTATCGAGATGGCGTCCGCCAGCGGGCTTCCGCTCGTACCGGCAGACAGGCGCGACCCCGGCGTTACCACAACGCGCGGAACGGGCGAGCTTATACGCGCAGCTCTCGATTCCGGCTGCCGCAGGCTTCTGATTGGCATAGGCGGCTCCGCCACAAACGACGGCGGCGCGGGTATGGCCCAGGCGCTCGGCGTTTCGCTGCGCGACAGGCGCGGTTCGGAGCTCGGTCCCGGCGGGCTGGAGCTTGCAAGACTCGACACCATAGATATATCCGGTCTCGATCCGCGCCTTACGGAATGCGAGATCATGGTCGCAAGCGACGTCACCAATCCGCTGACCGGCCCTCTCGGCGCATCGGCCGTTTACGGTCCGCAGAAGGGCGCGGCGCCGGAACAGGTGGTCGAGCTTGACGCGGCTCTGCTCAACTACCGCGAAAAGCTCACGGCCGTGTTCGGCCGCGACATCGGCGCAATGCCCGGAGCGGGCGCTGCCGGCGGCCTCGGCGCGGGGCTTGCCGCGTTCTGCGGCGCTGAGCTGCGCAGCGGCATTTCCCTTGTTCTTGAGCTTTCCGGCGCGGAAGACCTGATATCAAATGCAGACCTCGTTATAACCGGCGAAGGCAAAACGGACGCCTCCTCGGCTATGGGCAAGGTCCCCTCCGGCATCGGCGCGCTGGCAAAGCGCTTCGGTGTGCCGGTCGTTTGTCTGACCGGCTGTGCGGACGAGAGCGCGAAAGAGCTTTACGGACTCGGCGTCAGCGCGGTGATTCCGATAAGCGACCGTCCGATGTCTCTGGACTATTCAATGCAGAACGCAGCCGCACTCCTCTCTTCCACCGCCGAGAGGCTTGCACGGCTGTTGACTATAAAATAAAAAACAACTTTTGAAAGGAGTTTCCCATGAACGAATCCATTCATAAATATTTTCAGGTCGGTACCATCCAGTGGATGAGCTATCCCAACCGTGACCCTATGGAGTCGCTCAAGGCGATCTGCCGTGACGATTTCTTTGACGCTATCGAGCTCAAGGGCTACGGAGAAAAGAACGAAGAGGCCAAAAAGCTGCTTGACCAGAGCCATCTCAAGGTCTGCTACGGCGCTCAGCCCCGCCTGCTCGGACCCAAGCTCAACCCCAACGATATAGACGAAGAAGGCCGCAAAAAGGCCGAGGCTACTCTCCTTGAGGCGATCGACGAGGCCGAGTATCTCGGCGCAAAGGGCATCGCTTTCCTTGCCGGCAAGTGGCAGGAAGAGACCAAGGAAGAGGCCTATGCCCAGCTTCTCAAAACCACCCGCAATGTCTGCGACTATGCCGCCTCCAAGGGTATGAACGTCGAGCTCGAGGTTTTTGACTTTGATATGGACAAGGCCGCCCTCATCGGTCCGGCTCCCCTTGCCGCCCGCTTTGCAGCCGACATGCGCACGACCCACAACAACTTCGGCCTGCTCGTTGACCTGAGCCACTTCCCCACCACCTATGAGACCAGCCAGTTCGTCATCCGCACGCTGCGCCCCTATATC
>CAKSWM010000101.1 GCA_934511545.1 uncultured Oscillospiraceae bacterium
GGCTGATACCACGGGCTGCCGCTTGAGAATACCCCTGAGCCGCCGTTGTATATGTTGTGGATACGCGCTGCCATGGTTAATACCTGGCACATGAGAACGCTGCTCTCAGGGGCAAAGGTGCCGTCGGCATTGCCCTCCATGAGGCCGAACTGATATGCGAATTTTATCACGGCTTGCTGGTTTGCTCCGTACCATTTGTTCTCGCTTACGTCGCTGTACTGTCCCCAACTGTAGCTGCGCTTATTTACAAAGTTGCCGAGAGAACCGGCGGCAAAAGCCGACGTGGTCATAACGCTTAATATGAGTACAAGCGCAAGGATAAGACTGAGCGATTTTTTAAGCTTTCCTGAGGTCATTGTATGCATCTCCTTTTTCCAAATTTTCAACAAGGGACGGCGATACGATGCTGTCCCAATTGTCCAATATTATGTCAACCAGATCCGGGTCGTACTGCTTTTCGCGCCGGTCGAGGAGCACGTTGCGGCATTCGTCTTTGCCGCGGCCGCTGCGAAGGAGCTTTTCAACATCCCCGCAGAGCAGCAGGAGCCTTGAAGTGAGCGGGATAGTTTCGCCGATAAGCGCTTGGGGTCCGCTTCCGTCCCAATGCTCGGAGCAGGAGCGGAGGGTAAGACAGACCCTGTCCGGACATCCGGCCGCGCTCAGGAGCTCCGCGCCCTCCGTCTCGCCGCCGGAGATAAGGCTGACTCCCCATAGCGCCGCGGCGGTTTCGGCACAGGCGGCGTCATATGCGTTGATGCGCACGGCGCCGCAGAGAGCGGACACGAGCTTTGCGGTGTTTTCGGAATGGCCGTCCGTCTCCGGACTCCGGCGCTCCGCGGCGTTAGCCACAGGCGCAAGGATGCTGCGGTAGCCGAAAAGGGAAACGGATTCGCGCTCGGCACGGAAGGCCGCGATGCGAGAAGGCTTTTTTCTTGATGCGGCGGCTTTTTCGGCGCGCCAGAACAAGTCTATGCGTTCGATGCTCCGACGGTAACGGCCCTTTTTCAGATCAGGGAAGGATTCAAGCAGACGTTTCTGGACGGGCGTGTGGTTTTCAGCAAGCTCGCGGTATTTTTCGCGCAGCTGCTCAAGCTCGCTCTTTCCGCTTTCCAGCTTTTCGCGCACATCGATCGCATTTTCCGCGAGAGATGCGCCTATGCGGTCGGATACGTCATGAAGCTTTTCCGCAAGCTCTTCCATACGGATGAGGCGGTGCTTCATCTTGACGGCGGCGGAAATGGAGACAACGGTGTCGGCTATCATTGCAGCGAGGAAAACGCAGATGAGGACGATGCCCAGCGTGTGAGGTATCCAGTTGACGGCACGCATGATGATGGGATGGATAACATCGATGACGATAACGCAGGCGACGCCCCAGAGAAGGGAAAAGAGCAGGCAGATATAGCCCATCAGGTTGAACGGTTCATTGGAATAGTCCCACCATTTGTCGTGGAAGAACTTTTCCAGAACAAAACCGGTCACAAACTCCAATGCGGAGGTCAATATCACGGAACCGACGAACAGCAGAATAAAGCTGTGCTTGAGCGGCGTCAGGCAGATGACGACGCTGAGAACGCCGAAGCCGTAAATTGGGCAGACCGGACCGTTGAGAAAGCCTCGGTTGATAAATTTTCCGTGGCATGCCGCCTGGAACACAACTTCAGTGCACCAGCCAAGGAAAGAATAGATCAGAAAGATCCAGACAGCTTCATAAAAATCAGGCATGATCCTCAACTCCTATCATCCTATCATTTATCAAACATCCGTGCAGTCCACGTCGATATAGTCCCCGTCCTGTGCAGAGGAACGCTGGGACTTTTTGATCTGGTGCGAGAGCGAAGCGACGGACCAGACGTCCAACCCTCCCGCAATTATGAGTGAGATGCCGATGAAGCGAAGGAGTATGGCGGCAGTACCGAAGGGATCGGTCACCATAACGATACCGAGAACGGCGGTCACAACTGTGATGATGAGAGAAAGCCACCAGCTTGAAACGCGCAGACGGAGCATATCGACCGTGCTCTGGAGCTTTACCAGACTGTCGATAAGGACGGCGATGCCGATGACTGTCGGCAGTATGGACATGATAAGCTCCGGCTTTGCAAAAACGAAAACGCCGACTCCGAGCAGAATTATGCCGCTGACAAGATCCAGCCGGTATTCGCTGTATGCAACACGCCGGCGGAAATACTTTACGGTGCGGACCAGGCCGAGCAGGCAAAGTGCCGAGGCAAGAAGATAGCATACGAGCTTACCGGAGGTCTCCGGGAATACGAGAAAGATTATTCCGAGCGCGATAAAGAGCATGGCAAGCAGAACATAATCGGTCAGAGCGCCCTTTACGAATTCTTTCATGTGTTTCATATTGCAGCTCCTTTTTCATATTATAGATCATTATAACATAAGGTTGACCGCCAGACAATAACAACCGTTACGGCAACAACCGTTACGGCAGGTGTTCGTCTCTTGTCAGCTTATGCCGCAGTGCCTCAGAAAAATTTTATAAATGCTTCGAATTTTGGATAAGTTGTACTGTTCAGGCCAGAATAACGCAATATAATTGGACTTTTTGATAGTTAATTGGCAAGCAATTCTGAAAAAGCCGATAGTGAAAGTTTAAACTTTAATTTAGACAATAATAGATTTTTCGGAAAAGAAGATTTGTGTTTTTGTCTAATTTACATCTTAGCTTCCGCAGAGTAAACTATATAAAACAGACAAAGGAGGAAACGAGATGGGAATATATGCGATCACCGGCGCTTCAAGCGGCATCGGGCTCAGGACCCGTCAGCTTCTTGCTGAGCGCGGCCATGAGGTTATAAATATAGATATGAAAGACGGAGATATCTGCGCAAACCTTGCGACCATGGAGGGTCGGCTTCAGGCGTCGAGGGAGCTTCACGAAATGTGCCCCGACGGACTGGACGGAATGGTATGCAACGCAGGCGTTTCCGCGCAGTGCGGCAATATCCCGCTTATCATATCACTGAACTATTTCGGCGCTATGATAATGGCCGAAGAGGTGTTTGACCTTTTGGAAAAGCGCCGCGGCTGCTGTGTTGTGACCTCGTCGAACACGATAGCACAGGGCTCTGCTCGTATGGACGTTGTCGGCCTGCTGAATAACCAGGCCAGCGAGGAGAGAATACTCAAGCTCGTCAAGGATGTGGACCCCGCGGACGCGCATGCGTTTTATGCCGCGACGAAATATGCTCTTGCCCGCTGGGCAAGGCGCATATCCGCCGACTGGGGCGCGCGCGGCGTGAGAGTAAACGCCGTTGCGCCCGGCAATGTTCACACTGCGATGGTCGATGCGCTCAAGCCTGAGTACCGCGCGGCGGTGGATGCTATCCCCGTTCCCATAAACTATGATACGGGCAATCTGATGGATCCGCTTGACATTGCGAATGCGATAGCATTTCTTGTCTCGCCCGAGGCGCACGGCATCAACGGGATAATCCTGTTTGTGGACGGCGGTACCGATGCGCTGCTCAATTCTGAAAAGGTATATTAAGGAGGCGCCGGTATGCTTATATCCGATTTTGCAAACGCAATGGTAAAAAGGGACTATATCGGGCTGTCAAAGTGCTTTGCGGATGAGAGCCGCTGCTTTGATTACTGCCCGGGCTATGCCGGGAAGGAAAACTATCATGTTTACGGCCGGCGCGCGATAGAGATGTTCTATCACAATAAGTTCATCATACAGAATCTTTATGCTATGGATCCCGTGATCCAGGATGAGCGTAACGTGAACCTCTATATAAGCTACGGCGGCACCATAATCCATGCCGTTGCGACGATACTGAATTATGATCCCCAGAACGGTCTGATACAGGAATTGGTAATAAGGCCCGCATAAAAACGATGAAAAACCCGTCCGTACAGTTAGAACTGTACGGACGGGTTTTGTTGATAAAGCAGGAGAAACTGTCGTCAGCCTCTCTCACTGATGGGCACATATTTTGCCTTGGTGATCGCGGAACGGAACGCGGGACGCATGATTCGTCCGCCGGAGACGACTTCCTCAATGCGGTGTGCGCACCAGCCGGCTATTCGAGCTATGGCAAACAGCGGAGTATAGAGGTCTTCGGGGATGCCGAGCATGGAATAAACAAGGCCGGAATACAGATCGACGTTGGAACACATCGGGATGGTGAGTCCTTTGCGCTCCATGACCAGAGGGATACCGACGCGCTCAATGCTTTCGAGCAGGGCAAAATCGTCCTCTCTGTCCTTGATAACGGCCATGCCGCCGGCGTATTTCTTGAGCATTTCGGCGCGGGGATCGGACAGGGTATAAACCGCGTGGCCGAGGCCGTATATCTTGCCGGAACGGTCGTTTGCCTCGCCGTCAAGTATTTTGCCGAGATAGGCGCGGATCTCGTCGTCATCCTTCACATCGCCGACATGAGCTTTGATACCGTCGAACATATCCATAACTTTTTTGTTCGCGCCGCCGTGGAGCGGACCCTTCAGCGAGCCGACGGCCGCGGCAATGGCGCTGTATGTGTCCGTGCCGGAGGAGGAGAGAACGCGGCAGGCAAAGGCGGAGTTGTTGCCGCCGCCGTGCTCGGCGTGGAGCATCAGCATCATATCAAGCAGACGCGCTTCCTCTCGGGTATAGCTCTTATCCTTGCGCAGCATGCGCAAAAAATTCTCCGAAACAGATAGGTTTTCTTTTGGAATATGCAAATAAAGAGATTTACCGTCATAATGATGGCGCTTGACGGCATAGGCGTTGGCCACGATGACTGGGAAACGCCCGATAAGCTCGATCGATTGCCGGAGCATGTTTTCGATCGAGGTGTCGTCCGGATTGTCGTCATAGGAGTACAGGGCGAGAACGCTTCGGGCAAGCTTGTTCATGATGTTCTGGCTGGGAGCCTTGATTATCATGTCCTCGGTAAAATCCTTCGGCAGCTGGCGCGCGGCGGAAAGTACGGTGTCAAAGCGCCGGAACTGCTCTTTTGTGGGCAGCTTGCCCATGAGCAGAAGGTAGGCGACCTCTTCATAGCCGAATGTGCCATCGCCGACATGCTGCTCGATGACATCGATGATGTCATAGCCACGGTAGTAAAGATGACCGGGCTGGGGCAGACGCGCGCCGTCCTCGACAAGGTAGCCCTGAACGCTGCCGATCTTGGTCACGCCGATGATAACGCCGGTGCCGTCGCTGTTGCGCAGACCGCGTTTTATGTCCTGACGCCTGTATGCGTTGTAGTCTATGGAGTATTCATTTTGCAGATCGGCGCTCAGCGAACTGACGTAATCTCTTAAAACTTCATTGGAAATATCCATTGATCAGTGCTCCTTGAAAAATGATTAGCTTCATTATAGAGTAGAAGAACAAATATTGCAAGTTCAATTTTAACATTATGCAAATATGACGGCGTATGGACAAATTAGAGGTTGAAAATTATCAATTTTTGCAATATTAATTAATATTCCTGCATTTGGTGTTGCGAAACGATATTTATATGTTATAATTCAGAGAAACTAAAGGCAGCCTGCGCTGCCGATCGGAGAGGTGCACATATGATAAAGCTTAACAGCCAGACGGTCATGCTGAAAAACGGCTGCCCGGTGCCATGCGGGCCGGACGCTGCCGGACGTGAGAAAACGATGGCATATCAGATAATGCGGGCGCATGACGCTTCCGCCGATCCGGCGCGCATGGAGATACGCTTTGACAGTCTTATCTCGCACGATATAACCTATGTCGGGATCATACAGACGGCAAAGG
>CAKSWM010000102.1 GCA_934511545.1 uncultured Oscillospiraceae bacterium
GTATGAGGATGCATCCCTTGCGCTGGGCGCAACTCCGGTGGAGACATGGTTCCGTGTTTCCGTTCCGGCCGCCAGAAGCGGTATTGCCGCTGCGGTGGTGCTGGGCGTCGGACGCGCGATCGGCGAAGCCATGGCTGTTATGATGGTGGCGGGTAATGTGGCCAATATGCCCTCTCTGTTCCAGAGCGTCCGCTTTCTGACAACGGCTGTCGCCAGCGAAATGTCCTATTCCAGCCCCGGCAGCCTGCACCGGCAGGCGCTGTTCTCCATCGCGCTGGTGCTCTTCCTGTTCATCATGCTCATTAATGCAACACTGAACTACTTTTTCAAGCGAAATAAGGAGAAATGACCATGCTGGAACAAAAACTGTCTGCCCGACGCAGAGCGTATGTGGGGCTGATGCGCATTCTTATGTGGATCTGCACGGCTCTGACATGTGCCCTTGTGATATTCCTTATAGTCTATGTGCTCTGGCGGGGTCTGCCCAACATAACATGGGAGTTTTTGTCCACCAGACCGAGTTACCTGTCCGGGACGATAGGTATTCTGCCGGACATACTCAATACGCTGTATATTATTCTGGCCACGCTGGTCATCGTGCTGCCTCTGGGCGTTGGGGCGGCGATATATCTGACAGAGTATGCCAGCAGCAGAAAGCTGGCGGGCATTATCGAATACGCCGCCGAGACTCTGTCCGGCATTCCGTCGATCATCTATGGACTGGTCGGTATGCTGGTGTTTTCGAATAACATCGGCACCTCCCTGATGGCAGGCGCGCTGACGCTGGTCATCATGAATCTGCCCACCGTCATGCGCACGGCGCAGGAAAGTCTTAAAACGGTCCCGCAGAGCTACCGGGAGGGGGCTTTTGGCCTTGGCGCGGGAAAATGGCGCGTGATACGCACAGTGGTCCTGCCCGGCTGTGTGGACGGTATCATCACCGGATGCATATTGTCCGTCGGCCGCATTATCGGCGAATCCGCGGCTCTGCTGTTCACCGCGGGCTTTGCCCATGCCGTTAACGGCCTTTTTGACGGTCTGCGCAGTTCGGGCGCTACATTGACCGTGGCCCTGTATGTATATGCCAAGGATCAGGGCGAGTTCGGCGTGGCCTTTGCCATCGCCGCCATCCTGATGCTGATGACACTCGTCATCAATCTGGCCGCCTCCCTGGTGGGGAGGTATTTCCGAAGGAGAAGAAGCCTATGAACAACGTTATAACCGTAAAGGATATGAACTTGTGGTACGGCAGCTCGCAGGCTCTGAAAAATGTCAGTATCGATATCCCGGAAAAGAGCATCACCGCCCTTATCGGGCCCTCCGGCTGCGGCAAGTCCACTTTTCTGAAAACACTGAACCGGATGAACGACCTTATTCCCGGCGTGAAGATCACGGGAGACATCCGCTATCGCGGTAAGGACATCTTTGCCCCGGATGTGGACGTGAACGAGCTGCGCCGTCAGGTGGGTATGGTGTTCCAGAAACCCAACCCGTTTCCGATGAGCATTTATGACAACATCGCCTATGGCCCGAGAACACACGGTGTTACCGGCCGTGCCAAGCTGGATGATATCGTGGAGCGCTCTCTGCGCAGCGCGGCCATCTGGGACGAGGTCAAGGACCGGCTGAAGAAAAACGCGCTGGGACTGTCCGGCGGCCAGCAGCAGAGACTCTGTATCGCGCGTGCACTCGCCGTGGAGCCGGAGGTGCTGCTGATGGACGAACCCACGAGTGCGCTGGACCCGATATCCACATCCAAGATCGAAGAGCTTGCAATGCAGCTCAAGGAAAAGTATACTATCGTTATAGTCACTCACAACATGCAGCAGGCTGTCCGCATTTCCGATAACACAGCATTCTTCCTTTTGGGCGAACTGATAGAATACGGCAATACGGAAAAGCTTTTTGCACATCCCGGGGATAAACGGACCGAGGATTACATCACGGGGAGGTTTGGATGATGAGAAGCAGATTCGACGAACAGCTTGCACGCCTGAACACGGAACTGATAGAAATGGGCGCCATGTGCGAGGAAGTGATCGCCCTCGCCGCGAAGGCGCTGATGGAGGGGGATACGGCGCTTGCGGCCGGTATACCGCCGCGTGACGTGGAGATCGACCGCATGGAGCGGGACATAGAGTCGATGTGTCTCAAGCTCCTTTTGCAGCAGCAGCCTGTGGCCCGGGACCTGCGCCAGATATCCGCTGCGCTGAAAATGATAACGGATATGGAGCGCATCGGCGACCAGGCCGCGGATATAGCGGAGATAATAACCTTTATGAACGGCCGGTCGGGAGAAGAGTGCGGCTATATCGGCGAGATGGCCAGAGCCACGATCAGAATGGTCACCGGAAGCGTTGACGCATATGTCAAGCAGGATACCGGACTTGCCGTATCCGTAATATCTCATGATGATGTTGTGGATGACTATTTTACAAAGGTTAAAAGCGCGCTGATCGGGCTTATAGCAAAGGACCCTTCGGACGGAGAATATGCGCTTGACCTTCTGATGATCGCAAAATACTTTGAACGTATCGGAGACCACGCGGTGAACATTGCGGAATGGGTGGTGTTTTCCGTGACCGGCGTTCATAACGGGGAGGGATAACAGATGATCTGGTGTGTTGAGGACGACGCCAGCATCCGTGATATTGAGGTTTATACGCTTACATCCATGGGCTATGAGGCCAAAGGCTTTTCCGACGGCTCGGAGCTTCGCGCGGCTCTCAGGGAGGAGAAGCCGGAACTTATCATACTCGACGTCATGCTTCCGGGAGAAGACGGCGTTGAGATACTGAAGTTCCTGAAAAGCGATCCGGCCATGTGTGATATCCCGGTCATCATGGCAACGGCAAAGGGAATGGAGTATGACAAAATACAAAGTCTGGATCTTGGCGCGGATGATTATCTCGTAAAGCCCTTCGGCATGATGGAGATGGTCTCGCGCGTTAAGGCCGTTCTGCGCCGCTGCAAGCCCGCACAGGTCCAGCATCTGCTGAAGGCGGGCGGACTTGTCCTGAACCTCGATGAGCACACTGTCTCCGCGGACGGAAAGCGCATCACTCTTACATATAAGGAATATGAGCTTCTTCGCCTGTTCCTGTCCCACCCGGGCATCGCGTTCACGCGAGACCAGCTTTTCAATGAGATATGGGGTGCGGACTATGTAGGAGAAACCAGGACCGTTGATATGCACATACGCACGCTCCGGCAAAAGCTCGGAGAATATGCCGGGATGATAGAAACCATACGCGGAGTGGGGTACAGGCTGGAGGCGGAGACATGACAAAGAAAATTTTTCAGGCTATCATGATCGCGGCCGGAACCGTTCTTCTGGCGAGTCTGGTCATAATCCTTGGCTGCCTGTATGATTATTTCGGCAATGTACAGGAGCGCCAGCTGGAGGACGAGCTCAGTCTTGCGGCGGCTGCGGTGGAGGAGAACGGGCTTGAGTATCTTGAAGGTATCAGCTCGGACAGATACCGCCTGACATGGCTTGCGGAAAACGGCGATATACTGTATGACACACAGGCCGACGGCCAGAGCATGGAAAACCATGCCGACCGCGAGGAGATAATTGAGGCGATGCAGAGCGGGACCGGTCACAGCTCGCGGTATTCGTCAACACTTCTTGAAAAAACGGTCTACTGCGCAAAAAAACTCGGCGACGGCACGATCCTTCGCATTTCCGTGAGCCGCGCCACAGTAGGCGTTATTCTTCTGGGTATGCTCCAGCCGTTTTTCATCGTCCTGATAGTTGCGCTTATACTGGCCGACATATTGGCAAGCGGTATTTCAAGGCGCATTGTCGCGCCGCTTAACCGGCTTGACCTTGAAAAGCCGCTTGAAAATGACACATATGACGAGTTGGCGCCTCTGCTCGGGCGCATAAACCAGCAGCACAGCCAGATAGACCAGCAGCTGAAGATCCTCCAGCGCAAGAATGACGAATTTGCGCAGGTGACTGGCAACATGAAGGAAAGCCTTGTCCTGCTCAATGAAAAGGGCGTCATTCTCAGCATAAATCCGGCGGCACAAAAGCTCTTCGGGACGGACCGCTTCTGCGTCGGCGAGGATTTCCTGACGATAGACCGCAGCACCGACATGAGGCTTGCGATACAGAGCGCGATGTCCGGCGGCCACAGCGAGATACGAACGGAACGCGGCGGAAAGACGTATCAGTTTGATATAAGCAGGATCGAGTCCGACGGAGCGCTTGCCGGAGCCGTGCTTCTGGCCTTTGATATAACCGAACAGGCCTTTGCGGAGAACATCCGCCGTGAGTTCACCGCAAACGTATCCCACGAGCTCAAGACGCCGCTGCAATCTATCATGGGAAGCGCGGAGCTGATCGAAAACGGGCTTGTCAAGAAGGAGGATATGCCGCGGTTTATTGGACACATACGCACTGAGGCTGCGCGGCTGGTATCTCTCATAGACGATATAATCAGGCTTTCACAGCTGGACGAGGGCTGCGCGATGCAGCGCGAGAGCGTCGATCTGTACGACACGGCTGCCGGTGCTGCCGAAGCGCTCAAAGGCGCCGCTGATGCGGCAAAGGTGAAGGTCACCGTGTCGGGCGAGAGCGTTGTCATAAACGGCGTTCCCTCTCTTTTGTCGGAGATCATTTACAACCTCTGCGACAACGCCATAAAGTATAATACCGAGGGCGGCTCCGTGGACATTACGGTTTCCGAAAAGGATAACGAAGCGGTCGTAACGGTCAGCGACACGGGAATCGGCATACCGGCTGAACATCAGACGCGTGTGTTTGAGCGGTTCTACCGCGTTGACAAGAGCCATTCAAAGAGTTCCGGCGGGACCGGTCTTGGCCTGTCCATAGTCAAGCATGCCGTGCAGTACCACAACGGAAGGATAACGCTTGAAAGCGAGCCCGGAAACGGCACCACAATAACGGTCGCTTTTCCGATGGAACAGAAATAAAGCCGAGGGTGGAGAAGCATCTGTACACAGATGCTTCTCCACCCCTTTGTTTACACGGAATTAACAAAAAATTTACCTGATATGGGTTTTTGCCGACGGCAGACAGAGATACAATTATATTGTATAAAAGGACGAGAGGAGGAATAATATGGAGCAATTGAGAAATAAACAGGGCTTTATCTGCGATATGGACGGAGTCATATATCACGGAAACCGGCTGCTGCCCGGAGTCAGGGAATTTGTCGAGTGGCTGTACAGTGAAAATAAGAACTTTCTGTTTCTGACGAACTCATCCGAGCGCTCACCGAAGGAACTCCAGCAGAAGCTCGCCCGAATGGGCCTGGAGGTGGACGAAAGCCACTTTTACACGAGCGCGCTGGCAACGGCAAAGTTTATCAGCAGCCAGTGCCCGAACGGAAGCGCCTATGTGATCGGCGGCGCGGGCCTCATAATGGCGCTGCATGATGCGGGGATAACGATGAACGACGTTGACCCCGACTATGTCATCATCGGCGAAGGAAATTCCTATAACTACGAGAACATACTCAGGGCTGTCCGGCTGGTCATGAGAGGCGCAAAGCTCATCGGCACAAACAGTGACCTGACCGGCCCTACCGAGGATGGCATAATCCCGGCATGCCGCGCGATGATAGCGCCGATCGAGATGGCAACGGGGCAGTCGGCATATTTTGTCGGAAAGCCGAATCCTCTTATGATGCGGACCGGACTGCGCATACTGGATGTCCATTCGGAGGACGCCGTAATGATCGGCGATCGCATGGATACGGATATAG
>CAKSWM010000103.1 GCA_934511545.1 uncultured Oscillospiraceae bacterium
GCACTGATGCCGCCTGTCGGCATAAACTGCATCATATTATACGGAGCAGCCAGAGCTTTGATCATCGGAAGGCCGCGCCCACGGAGGGACCCGCGACCGAAGCTCCCGCCGGGCCCACGGATGAGCCTGGGACCGAACCGGCCGGGCCCACGGATGAGCCCAAAGGCGTTACCTATCCCCTCAGCGAGGAGACCGTTGAGCTGGAGCTGTGGTGCGGCGGCAGCGGCGACGTGATCGCGGCGATGTCCGACAAGCTCTGGAACGGCAGCGAAGCCACAAAGCAGGTCGTTGAAAACACCGGCGTGTATGTCAACTATGTGGCTTACGAGATGGACCAGTATATCCAGATGATGAACATCATGATAGCGAGCGCCGAATATCCCGACATAATTGCGCTGGCGTCGTTCTTCTACCCCGGCGGCATAGATGCGCTGGTCGAGGAAGAGGTCTGCGTGAACATCGATCCCCTTCTGCCCGAGTACGCGCCGGATTACTGGGAGCTGTGCCAGGAGTATCCCGATTTCTATAAAGCCACAAAGTCCGATTCCGGCAACGTTATCGGAATGTACGGCATGTCCCCCGCCGGCGTGACGCTCGAAGGTTCCACGATACGCAAGGATATGCTCGATGCGGTCGGCATGGAGATCCCGACGACCTATGACGAGCTGCACGACGCGCTTGCCGCCATCAAGACCGAGTTCAACACAAAGAACACATGGATGGGAGCATGGACCCTTGCGGGAACCTATGATTCCTTCAGCGGCGGCTATGACGTCTGCGTTGACAGGACCCCCGGCGAACTGAACTATCAGGTCAACGATGCGGGAGAGGTCCAGCTTTCCGCAGCTCTTCCCCAGTGGAAGGCCTATGTTCAGATGCTGCGCACATGGTATGAGGAGGGGCTGCTCACCGATGCGTGCCTTTCCGTCAACAACGCAAGAGAGATACAGGGCAACATCCTTAACGACGAGGTCGCTTTCGCCGTCGGCGGCGGAACGAACTATCTCGCCGACTCCCTGAAGGCTCAGGCTCAGAACCCCGACTTCAATATGGTCGCCGTGCCCGAGCTGATGAGCGAGGAATGGAATCCCGACGGAGTGTTCAAGCTCCGTTCCTCCGGCGGCGAAGCCATGTTCGACTACTCGGTGACCACCGACTGTGACGATCCCGGACTCGCGGTGTCCTATATGAACTATTTCTTCACCGAAAAGGGCTCCGAATACGTCAGCTTCGGCGCCGAGGGCGTTACCTTCAATTACGGAGCGGACGGCTCCCACGAGTTCACCGACCTCGTTCTGAACAACCCCGACGGTCTCAGCCAGTCCACCGCGCTGAGCGTCAACGTCTGCATCGGCCCGACGCGTGTCAGCGTGGAGAGCAAGCTCGCCTCTCTCGACAGCCAGGCGCAGCTTGACGCGGTCGAGCTCTGGAGTGCGAACAGAAACGCCAGCCACAGGTATTACGGCAGCCTCACCGGCGAAGAGAGCGCCAGAGTTTCCACGATCGAGAGCGACATCTGCACTCTCGTCAACGAGACGATGGGACGGCTCGTTTTCGGCGGAGGCGATTTTGAGAGCGAATACAGCGACTTCATCGAAAAGATAAACAGCTTCGGCATCGAGGAGCTGCTGGAGGCAAAACAGGCCGCCTACGAGAGATACCTTACAAGATAACGGAAAAATCGGGGACGGGAGACGCCGGAAGGCGTCCCCCGGCATTCCGGTAAAATAATCAGGAGGAAACAATGGAACCCAAATATCAGAATCTTTTCACACCCGTAAGGATACGCAATGTCCTTTTGAAAAACCGCATAATCGGCGCGCCCCTCGGCGCCTGGGGCTTTTCGCAGGACAACTACATATTCGACTATGCGCTCAAAGCCTTTGAGGATATTGCAAAGGGCGGAGCCGCGACCATCTGCGTCGGACACACCGAGGTGAACGCCGGAGAAGAGGACAGCGACGGCTTCGGGCTCTATTTCAAGATCCGCGGGATCAACGGCACCGCCGCACTGACCGAGTTTGCCCATGCCATCCGGCAGCACGGCTGCCAGCCCAGCATCGAGCTCAACTACGGCGGCGTGTACACCCACGGGCACAAGGGCGTCTGCTACGGTCCGGACGGCTTCATCGCGCATGACGGAAAGGTTGTCCATGAGATGACCAAGGAGAAGATACAGCAGGTCATCGGCATGTACGCCGAGTGCGTTGCAAAAATGCGCACCTGCGGCTTTACGATGCTGACGCTCCACGGTGCGCACGGCTGGCTGCCGATGCAGTTCTTCCTTGAGGAGACCAACCACCGCACGGACGAATACGGCGGAAGCCTTGAGAACCGCATGCGGTTCTCCGTGGAGCTTTGCAGGGCCTGCCGCGAGGCTGCCGGGGACGACATGATAATCGAATATCGCGTGAGCGGCATCGAGCCCGAGGCAAACCCCAAGGGCTTTGAGGAACAGGTCGCCCTGTGCAACGCGCTTGAGGGTCTGGTGGATATCATCCATGTTTCCTCCGGCGGCGAGGACCGCTCCACGAACGACGGCACGCCCAAGCCCAACCACATGTTCCCGTCCTATCTTGACGATCCCGGCTGCAATCTTGCCGCCGCGGCTCCGCTCAGAGAACGCATCAACATCCCCGTCGCCGTCGTCGGCCAGATCTATGACGCGGCCTTTGCCGAGGAAGTCATCGCCTCCGGAAAGGCGGACTTCGTTGCAATGTGCCGTCCGCTGATGGCGGATCCCGAACTGCCCAACAAGGCCCGCCGAGGTCAGGATGAGGATATCCGCACCTGCATCGGCTGCTATCACTGCCTTGACGCCATGCATCATACCCATATGATCGGCTGCGACATAAACCCGCGCTTTGGGCGCGAGGCCCGCGTCCCGGAGCAGGTGCCGAAGGCTCCCGTCAGGAAAAAGGTCGTTGTCGTCGGCGGCGGCCCGGCCGGTATGCAGGCGGCGATAACGGCTTCCCAGCGCGGCCATGACGTCACCCTCTATGAAATGACCGGCGAGCTGGGCGGCCTGCTCAAGATCACCAATGGAAACCACATAAAGCGCCGCCTGCACAATTATGAGACCTATCTCATAACTCAGCTCGGCAAGGCGGATGTCAGGGTCTGCCTGAACACGGAGGTCACTCCGGAACTCATGAAGCAGGTCGAGCCCGATGTTATCTTCGTCGCCAGCGGTTCCCGCACCCGCATCCCCGATATCGAGGGCGTGACGGGCGGAAATGTGTTCACGACGGAGCAGGCGCATGCCGCGCCCGAAAAGCTCGGCGAGCGCATCGTTATAATCGGCGGCAACCTCAACGGCTGCGAGACCGCGCTTTTCTTCAAGCACATCGGTAAGGAGTCCGTCACCATCGCGGGCCGCAACCCCGTTCTGCACCCGGATAAGGAGCGCGACCAGACGCTCGACTTCTATCTTTATAACTACGGCGTCCAGATCCTGACCGGAGCGCCCTGCACGAAGATAACCGCAGAAGGCGTGTATGTGAAGAAGGACGGCGAGGAGCTGTTCCTGCCCTGCGACAGCGTGGTCCTTGCCTCCGGCCGCGAGTCCCGCTTTGAGGTGTTCGAGCAGCTGCGTCTCTGCGCCCCGGACGTCATTCCTCTCGGCGACTGCATTACCCCCGCCACCGTGCGCGAGGCTTCCAGAAGCGCATACTTCAGCGCGCTGGACATATAAATCATAGCGTGGCCGGAGCATATCCGGTCTGAACGATCAAAGTCCCGGCCGGTCAGAAGCGGGAGAGCTTCTGACCGGCCGAAAAGGAGCAAGAACTATGAACGAAGCATATTCCTTTGACATTGTGATAGTCGGCGGCGGAATTTCCGGGCTGTGCGCGGCGGCGCGAGCCTCGGAGATAACGGACGGCAGCATCGCCGTGATAGAAGCCGGGAAGATACTCGGCGGCAACGGCAGACTCGCGCGGACGTTCATATCCTCCGATTTTTCCGATTACGGAGACTACAGCACGGATGCAAACGCCGAAAAGCTTTACCGGAACACGATGGACACCCTGCACAACACAGGAAACCCCGAGATCATAAAGCGCTACCTCTATAATACAAAGACGATAGCGCGCTGGCTCGAGGGCCGCGGCATCGAGTGGGAGCCGGTCCCCGCAAACGCGGGACCGTTCAGAAGCGACTGCTCCCGCAATGTCGAGCTGCATGACGACGGCACCGGCGCTGCACGTCTCGGCGCGGTCATCTGCGACAAGCTGATCGAGCAATGCCGCCGGAGCGGGAAGGTACGGTTCTTCATGCAGACCAGGGCCGTCAAGCTTCTTACCGACGGAGAGGGAAACGTCAGCGGCGTTGCCGCACGCTCGGACGCCGAGGGGAAAAACCTTGTTTTCAACTCCAAGAGACTGATACTTTCCTGCGGCGGAGTCGGCGGGAGCCACGAGTCTCTTGCGCGGTATCTGCCAAAATATTTCGTCATGGGCGACGATCTGCGCATCGGCGGAGTGCGCACCTGCGTCGGCGACGGCATCGCGATGGCGGCGGAGCTCGGCGCGGAGACTGAGGTCTCGATGAATATACACCTGCTGGGGCCGACATATGCGGGCGGGCGCTTTTCAAAGCTGTTCCCCGTCGGCATCGACCCGCGCAGTTATATCGTCAACAAGCACGGCAGGCGGGTCATGGACGAGTCCAAATTCCGCGATGCGCAGGAACTGACGAACCGCTCCCCCGGAAAGGTGCTCTATGAGATATATGACAAAGAGGGCATCGAAAGGATCTGGAGCGACGCGCACGCGGGCGACCCGCCCTACGGCGCCGAAGAGTTCGCCGAGAGATTCGCAAGTGAGATAAAGCGCGGCTGGCTGTGCATCACGGATACGCTCGGGGGCGCGGCGGAGTTTATCGGATGCAGGGAGGATATCCTCCGCGCGGGGATAGAGCGCTATAACGCCGCGTGCCGCGCCGGATATGACGAGCACCTGCTCAAGCCCGCGCAGCACCTGATGGCTATCGGCGGCGGCCCCTACTATGTGCTCTACTGCATCCGCGACATGGACAGCACGCAGGGCGGTATCTCGGTCAACCGCGACTTTCAGGCCGTCACGCCCGAGGGCGAGGCGATCGGGAACATGTATGTGACCGGCGACCATGTCTCCGGCTGGGTCAGCGAGTTTTACGGCCCGGGCGGAGCCGGGATGAGCTGGGCCATGACGAGCGGTTATCTCGCGGGAGAGGACGCCGCGGGAGCTATTTAATTTTTATATAACTGGAGCTGTAAATTGAATTTCTAAATATCTATGCTATGTGCTAAAATTTTTACAAAGTCAATGGAAAATTGACGAAAAAACATAGCAGAACGCACAAACCCTAATTTCGGAAGGAGAAACAGCAAAAAATGAAGAAAACATTGTCTCTTGTTCTTGCCCTTTGCCTGATGTTGGCATTGCTGGCGGCCTGCGGCGGCGGAAGCGACACCCCCGCGACGGACGCCCCGGCAAATAACCCTTCAGCAGACGCTCCGGCAGAGGGAGGATCAAGGATAGCAACCTACGGCACAACCGATACCTATGGCAACGGCTTCAACCCACTGAGCTCCGTCGAGGGCAACTCCTATATTGGAAGGCTGCTCTACGATTACCTCATCGAGCTTGACCCTGTCACCTGTGAGCGCAGATCCAGGATCTGCGAAGAGTATTACTGGGAGGAGGACGGCGTTACATATTTCTTCAAGCTGAAGGATGGCATCA
>CAKSWM010000104.1 GCA_934511545.1 uncultured Oscillospiraceae bacterium
GATACTGGTTCTGTCCGCGGGAGCCGTAGACGCCCATGAACCAGAGGTTGCCGGAGGTGGTGGTCTCAACAGCAACATTCTCAGGCTTGTTGCTCAGAGCGCGATCGTAGTCCTGGGAGTCAAGGGAGAGGGCGATATCGATGGTGCCCATTTCGAGGTCAATGTACATGGTGGAGACTTCGGAATACAGGCGGATAACGTACTCCTTGACGTTGGTCTGGCGGTAGTCATAGTTCCACCAGGGAGTGTCGCGCAGGACGCAGGAGACGCTGGCGCCGGAGGTGAACTCACCGGCGGTGTAGGGACCGGAGGAGCAGGGATCGGTCATCCAGAGATCGGTATCCCAGCCGTTCTCCTCGACCCACTTCTTGCTGATGACGGTGACGGGGCGGACGAACGGGCCGTAGGGCTCGGTGCCGGCGGTCTTGAGGTAAACGGTCAGGCCGTCGTCGGAGACATAGGAAGCTTCATAGTCAAAGACGGTGAAGTGAGCCTGGAAGTTGGTAGCCTGAGTGACATAGCTCTCCATGGAGAAGAGGATGTCCTCACCGGTCATCTCGCAGTACTTGCCTTCCTTGGTCTGGAAGTAGATGCCGGGACGGAGCTTCATGACGAAGGTCATGTCGTCTTCCTGGTACCAATCCTCGAAGATGCGGGAATACATGGTGTTGCCGGCATCTCCGTCGAAGTAGAAGGTCATGTCATAGACAAGTCCCAGAATGAAGTCAGGGGTCTTGGTGCCTTCGGCGCCGACAGGGTTGTAGCTGCCGCCGATGGACTGGGTGTAGCCGACGGTGATGGTCTTGGTGGCCTCGATGGGCTCGACCTTCTCGGCGAACATGTCATAGGTGGAGGGAGAAAGGTTCTTCTCACCAACGGTGGTGTTGACGCCGGCGCTGGGATCATCAGCGGGGGTGTCATTTGCGGGGGTATCGGTCGCAGGGGTGTCAGTTGCGGGTGTGTCGGTCTTGGTCCCGCAGGCGCAGAGCGCGAGGACCGTGACCAGTGCGAGGATGAGCGCGAGAATGGATCTGAAACGTTTCATCTGGATTGTCCTTTCTGAGTTTTGAAATATACTGTGAACGGCGAACTCCCTATACTCACCGTCCGACAATATTGTACAATTAATAACGAATATTTGAAATAGGCAAAACCTATAAAAAGTTTACATATTCAGTAAGTCGTGATGCGCATAATACACAAACTTTATAATATAAATATTATATTTCGTCTAAAAAGCTGGGCTAATAGCATAACATATTTACAACTTTTACGTGCAAAATTACTAAATGACAGGTGATTATGACGCAAGACACAAAACCGGACAAAAGATAAAAGAGCACATCCCGCCCGGGATGTGCTCTTTTCGGATTTATCTGCCCGCGGGCTGCGGACAGAACGCTATTTGAATGCTTATGTTCAGCAAACCTCGAGAACGATCTTTCCGCTGTACTCGCCGTGGGCGAGATCGACGGGCCTGCCGTCCACGGTGACGGAGAGCTCCTTACCCTCCGGAGCTTTGACAGACGCGCCCTCGGCAAGCCTGAGTCCTGTTATATAGCTCGTATCCGTGACGGTCCAGACGCTGTCCCCGTCCATATCGACGATGACGCCGTTGTTGACCGTGGGAGCGGCCCACTGCCTGATATTGGACAGCTCAAGGCGATTGTCCTCGTATATCACGGTCAGACCATCGCGGTATGCCTGCTTCGCCGAGGAGATAATGCCCTCAAGCTTTGTGTGCCTGAGCGTTACGCCAAGATTCTTCGGGCCCTTATTATCCGGCTTGCGCGGAAGCTCGGCACCCTCAGGCGGTGCGGGAGGCGCGGGAAGATATCCGACGACCGTGTCGTGGAAGTATCCCATGCCGCCGTGCGGACATGCATCCGTCGGGCGGATGTTCGTTGTGGAGTTGAACAGATCGCCCTTGAGCTCGCTGCCGGTTATATTGAGATAGATATCGTCGGGGCCAAGCTCGGACAGCGCGCGTCCCTCGACATAGCTGTCCTCGACGCCGACGGGTACGATAAACGCGGACATATCCATTCCGCCCTCGTCGGTGTCCATGAGCTGTAGGATAACGTTGTTGCCTGCCTTCATGGAGGTGTTTTCAACGTTTATCGTCGTTGCGGAGCCCTTGACAACGAGGCTGGACTTTCTCGTGTCAAAATCGGAATCAATGATGTCGAAAATGCTGTGGTCGTCCGAGGCAACGAGGGATCCAAAGCGGCGGCCGCGGATCTTGCTGCCCTTGATGGTGGCATGTCCCTTGCGGTCCATACCCATAACGAACATCGGGTAGCCGTTTACGTCAACGGTGGAGTTTTCGATGGTGATATCGTTATCGCCGATGCAGAAGGTGCCGTAGCCATGGGCGCGCGGACCGGTCAGCTGGAGACGGCTGTTTTTGATGAACATGTGCACGCCCTCGTCCGAACCGTCGATGGAACAGATGCCCCAGCCGTTGGTGATGAGGTCGCAGTTGTCGTATGTGACCGTGGCGTTGTCGCAGAGCTGGGCCAGACGGTTCGTGCCGGCAAAACCGACCTGCCACGAAAAGCTGCCGAGCCAGTGGCTCGCCGGGCTGAGATTTATCAGACGGCTGTTGCGTACGGTGACGTTGCTGTTGCCGCCTGCATGTACGGCGCAGCGCGTAACGCCGGAGAAGTTGAATTCGCAGTTGTCGATCTCGACCCTGGAATTGCCGACGGCGGCAACGCCGCAGCCGACACCGAGAAAGTCGTTGTCCGAAAAGCCCTCGAAGTCAAAGCGGCTGTTGCTGACCTTGTACTCGGAATCAGCCACAACAACACCGTTGAAGCTGCCCTCGGAGGTTGCGACGTAAAGTCCGTCAACGCCCTCGTCAGTCACTGTGCCGTCCTGCGCTATCGCGGAAACGCTCTTGTCTGCGGAGACCCTGCCGTTTTCGATGACGACAGCCGCGCCGACGGTGCGGGATATGTCGTTCATCATCATCAGGCCCCCGGGAGGAAGGGCATATTCGTCCGTTACGCTCAGGACAACGTCGCCCTTATATGTGCCCTTGGCGATGGGAACGCCGATGCCGTTCACCGTCATGGTGAGGTGCTTGCCTTCCGGCGCAACAAGAAGCGCGTTCTCGCAGATTATCAGTTCGCTGAAACGCATTGTCTCCTCGACCAGCCATGTGCTCTGGTAGGCAAGGGTGCTGTTTCCGGTTGGTTTGAGTATCTTTGTTCTGTACATATGCTTCCCTCCGTAACAATTAATTAGTTATATAAAGAATATTACAACAAATTTTCGTCACTTTCAACTATTTTAGCCTTGTGAGGAAGAGCAGTTTGAACAATATCACAACTGCCTGCCGATCTCTTTCAGGACACGCTTCGCGTTTTTTGCATCGTCCTGACTGACCTGAGCCCCCGAAAAGCGCGCCGGAAGCCAGAGTCTGCGAAGTTCCTCCGCGCCGCTTCCGGGGTGCAGGCTTTCCGACATGCGGCAGATATCGTCGCTCGCGGCGCTGCCGTCAACGGGTATCCCGTGTTTTCCGCAGAGAACAAGGTATTTCCGATAGCTGTTTCTGACGACGTCCGCCGGTGCTTTTCCAAAGCGCCTGAGGCGGCGGGGCACGCTCTCCACGGACGCCGCGGCATGACCCGGCTGCTCCGGGGCACGGACGGTGGGGCCGGATTTTCCGACCAGACGGCGGATGATCGCACATATGGCAAACACAAAAGCCGCCGCGCCCAGCGCCGCCGCGAGCCAGATGAGCCACTCCGGAGTCTCCGCCCGCTCTATTGTGTCATAGATGGCCTCCATATTTTCCTCAAGCATGGGGGACCCGTCCGCTCCGGAATTGCCGCCGAACAGCCGGCTCAGGAGGGACAAGAGCCACGCAAACAGAACGGGGAGCGCCGATACTATTATTATAACGGCCAGGATGACCGGCATGACGGCATAGGTGTATATGGCCGACGCCGCGGAAAGCGCCGCTTTGACACAGGCGTCGCGGCTCAGCCCGAAACCTATCAGCGCTATCAGCAGGACGAGCAGCACGTTCAGCGTGCGCGTTTTCGCGTTCATCACGGAAGGGCTTCTCAGCATACGGAGGTTCAAAATGCTCAGAAGCATCCATACGATAAAAAACGGCAGCGCACGGGAAGCCATTTTCTCGAAGCCGGAGACGACGAAAGCAGTGAAAATGTCCACCGGGAGCACGGCAAAGCCGAAGCTGAACAGCGACTTCGTGCGGTCATAGTCGGCAAGCCACACCCGCCTTTTTGCCTTGAGCGCGAGCAGAGATACCGCGGGTATGGGAAGAATGACCGCCGCCGCGCTGTCCGCGCCGGGAAAGGCCGCCGCGAGCACGGCGAGCGGAACGAACCGCAGGAAGCCCTTTTTGTTTCTTAAAAGCGCGCAGAGCAGCCCGCAGACGAAAAACACTCCGAAATACCACAGCGGAGCATGAGTTCCGCCAAAGAGGGAGACAAGATAGCCTACGGAGGCCATATAGAGACAAAGCTCGCTGCAAAGTCCCGAAATATCGACAAAGCTCATTCCGCACCCTCCCCGGCTTCAACGGCAAACACGCGCTGTCCGACGTGCGATTCGAATCGCATTACCATGTTCTGCGCCGCGCGGTCATAAACCGGCGTCACGAGTATGAAAGCGCGCTGATTATCCATGCCCTTCGCGGCGTCGGAGAGGAGCCTTTCAAAGCTGAACACCGGCTCATACAGCGCGCGCCCCAGCCCCTCGAGTATCGTCATAAGATGTTTGCGGCCGGTCCTGTCGCCGAGACAGGTCCACATACCCACAGCTCCGGAGGTGCAGGCGTTTGTAAGAAAGCCGTAGCTGATGTGTTTTTCCTCCAGCTCTTCGCAGACGCCGCGCGCAAGGCTGTAGCAGCGCTCGATCTGTTCATGCGAGCCGCCGTCTATATTGAGCAGCACCGTGGCCGAGGGCTCCGCGGTGTAGTCATACTGCTTCACCATCAGCCGGTTATCGCGCAGAGAGCGCGGCCAGGAAATGTCGCGCTGCGGCTCTCTGCCCGTGTATTCGCGGAAGCCGACGGTCAGGATCGGGTCGCTGAGGATATATCTGCGCACGGATACGTCGCCGAGATAGCTGCCGAAGGCATCGTCCGACGGCACGCTTATCCGCTTTGGGTATACGACGACCTCGCGTGTCAGTCCCGCCTCCGTGCTTTCTTCGTGCAGACCCAGCAGGTCCCCGGCTGTGAGCGTCGCGCCGCGGAAAACATAGCGCCCGCGCGCCGGGATCGAGACGCCTATCCTGCGTTCGGCCCGCCGCCGCGGCATGATGAACATAGTCCGGTTCAGAGTCGATATGGAGTTGACGCCCGCTACCTGGCGTTCCTGCCGGAAAATGCCGGAACCCTCAAGCTCCGCCGACAGCGCCGGGGGGACGTCCTCTGAAAGGCGCAGATACATTACCGGCAGCCTTTTGCCGTTGGTGACGGAGGATATCATCTCGAACCGCTCGCCGCACTCGACCAGCGTGCTGCTCAGACGAAGGTCATAGCTAATCCTGTCAAGACAGTGTTTCCGGCTCAGCTGCTCCAGAAGCAGACCGAGGACCAGCAGAAGCAGCAGATACAGAAAGCTCATACTTCCTCCAGCGGTATTCTGACCGCGGCGAGAAGGCGGGAGATATATTCCTCGCTGTCCTTTTTGGAGGTCGTTCCGCCGCCGATGCGGTGGGCCAGAACGGCGGGGGTGAGGT
>CAKSWM010000105.1 GCA_934511545.1 uncultured Oscillospiraceae bacterium
GCGCTGCGACCTCCGGCGGCATCGCGGGGTCGGTATAAGGAAAGTCAACATATTTTGCATAAGGCAGCTTCTGCTGCTCGGGTGTGAGCTGGTCAAAATAAGACACTCTGTTTTCCCCCTTGTTTTTATATTTAGACGTGTTGATTATACCCCTTTCGTTCGTCTTCGTCAACAGAATGAAGCAGTTTCTCCCGCTCTCGAGCCCCCATTCGCACCGCTCTGCGGCGTTTTGACAGCCGTTTCCGCACAGATAAAATAAAAGAGTGCACGTTTTTCGTGCACTCTTTCACGTTACAGAGAGATGATGGTTCCGCTTTCGCCGGTCATGGCCAGAGGCGCTTTTTCAAGCGACGCGATGACCGCCCTGCGGCCGCGTGCGGAGGACGCAAAGTCGATGGCGGCTTCGACCTTCGGCAGCATGCTGCCGGCGGCAAAGTGTCCCTCCTCCGCAAGCTTTTTCGCGCGTTCGACGCTCAGCTCGCGCAGTTCCTCCTGATCCGGTTTCCCGAAGTTCAGACAGACTCTGTCCACTGCGGTCAGAATGAAAAGATAGTCCGCGTTAACGAGCTTTGCCAGCAGTGCGGAAGCAAAATCCTTGTCGATAACGGCGGGCACTCCCGCATAGTCACCGTCGGCGTCTTTCACGACGGGAATCCCGCCTCCGCCGCAGGCAATGACGATGAACTCATGGTCGAGCAGATTCAGGATGGAATCCTTTTCAACGATGTCAACGGGCTTCGGCGAGGCAACGCAGCGTCGCCAGCCGCGGCCGGCGTCCTCGCGGAAAACGGCCTCCGGCTCAAGAAGCATCATGGCCTTTGCCTCCGCCTCGGTATAGAATGCGCCGATAGGTTTGGTGGGACGGTCGAAGGCGGGGTCGTTCGGGTCCACCTCGATCTGTGTCACGACCGTGGCCGCGTGCCAGGGCATACCCTCGCGCCTGAGCTCGCGCAGGATGCCGTTTTGAAGATGAAATCCGATATATCCCTGGCTCATCGCCGTGCATTCCGGCAGCGGAAAACGCGCTATTTTGCCATTGATGTCCGCCGCTGTATCAAGTCCGAGCTTTATCATGCCAACCTGGGGACCGTTGCCGTGGCTAATAATGATCTCATGACCCTGCTTTATCAGACCGATGAGAGAGGGCGCGGCCTCATCGATGCGCCGCAGCTGCTCCTGCGGGGTGTCGCCAAGCGCGTTTCCGCCAAGTGCGATAACTATTCTAGCCATATTTCTTTCCTTTCATAAAATGCGCTACGGAGTCTTTTGCCGCGCAGGCTCCCGTCAGCAGCGCTTGCAGCTCCGCGGCTGCTGCTGTGTGATGCAGTGGATATTTCCGCCGCCGTATACGACCTCGCGCGTCTTGACCCCGACGACCCTGCGGTCCGGGAACATCGCCTGCACCTGCTCAATGGCAAGGGCGTCGTTTTCGTCGTCATACTGAGGCAGAATTATGCCGCCGTTGACGATGAGGAAGTTCATATAGGATGCGATACAGGTCTCGCCGTCCTCGCGCGGGATGGTGCCCTGCACCGCGTCGATAGTCTCCGCGCCGGAAAGTGGTACGGGCTTTTTGGTCAGGCAGAGCTTGTGCACCTTGAGCTTTCTGCCTTTTGCGTCCGTCTCGTTTATAAGCGTGTTATAGGCCGCCTGCGCTTCCGCATAGAACGGATGGTCCGGGTCGTCCGTCCAGATACAGGCGGCCTCCCCGGGAGCTACGAAGCAGGCCACGTCATCGATATGACCGTTGGTCTCATCGGGGTCTATGCCGTCCTTTATCCATATCACCTTTTCACAGCCAAGATAGTCGCAGAGCATCTTTTCGATCTCTTCCCTGCTCATGCCGGGGTTGCGGCCCTCGGAGAGCAGGCACATCTCGGTCGTCATGACGGTACCCTCGCCGTCAACATGGATGGACCCGCCCTCGAGCACAAAGCCCTCGGTGCGGTAGGAATCCACGCCCTCGATCTCGCAGACCTTCTGGGCGATCAGGTCGTCGTTGGCCCACGGAAAATAGAGTCCGTCGTAAAGTCCGCCCCAGGCGTTGAACTCCCAATCGACCGCGCGCAGACAACCCTCGCCGTTCACAACGAAGGTCGGGCCGCAGTCGCGTATCCAGGCGTCGTCATTGACCGCCTCGATAACACGGACCTCCTCCGGCAGACGTGCGCGGGCATTCTGGAACTGCGCCGGAGAAACGAGCACCGTCACAGGCTCGAACTGTGAAATGGCGGAGGCGACGTCCGCAAAAGCCTTCTGCGCCGGTTTTCCGCCGTTGCGCCAGTTGTCGTTGCGCTCGGGCCAGAGCATCCAGACGCCGTCCTGCGGTTCAAACTCCGCGGGCATACGGAAGCCGTCCTGTTTTGGTGTAGTATCGGTTATTCTCTTTGCCATTGCTGTAACTCCTTTTTCAATTTTTCGCTTTGCCGCTGATGCGGATGACGATCTCGCCCAGCAGCAGGAATATTATCGAGCCGATCGTTATCGGCAGTACCTCTGCAAGCGTCTCGCTGTCAAAGGACAGCGGCACCGCAGTGAAGATGATCGAAACGACGATCAGCACCATCGGAACATAGGCCATGATCCTGCACATCGTATCCCCGCCGGAAACACGGAACGGACGCTCATGGCCTGGGTCCGTCCTGCGCAGACGCAAAAATGCGGGAAATATCGGCAGGTAGGACAGCAGGAACATGACCAGGTTCAGCGCAAAGAAGCTCCAGAACAGGTTCGGGTCCGTCATGAAAGCGCCGATAACGACAACGATCGAGGCAACTATGCCGTTCATGAGCGCCGTGCCGATGGGCATCTGGTTTTTGCTGCTGCGTCTGGCATAGACCGCGGGCAGATCATGGTTATCGGCGGCATAGGCGGCAACGCTGTTGACGCCGAGTGACCACGAGATCATGTTGCCGAAAAGCGTGACGAGGAACAGCAGCGCCATAAGGCTGATGAAAAGCCCGCCCGTGCTGCCGGTCAGCATCATCATCGCGTCGAGCAGGCCGGTATCCGCACTGATCCTGTCGCTCGGAATTGCAACGCCGATGCCGAATGCGCAGAAGATATATATGGCCGCGATCACGATACCGCCCGTTATGATGGCGCGCGGGATCTCGCGTTTGGGGTTCTGCATGGAGTCGGCAAAGGTACATATGACCTCGAATCCGAGGCAGTTGAAAATTATGACCGAGATATAGGACAGGCTGCCCATGTCGAAGCTGGGCAGAAGGGAGCGCAGCGTTATCTCGTTCGCCGTGCCGCCGGTAATTGCGCCGTAAATGCCCAGGCCGCCCATTATGAGCGCCAGCAGCACCTTGATAACGGCACAGCCGTTGAGTATCCACGCGCTGTCGCTGACGGGATAAAAGCTTATCCAGACGACGATCCAGATGAACGCAAGTTCGATCACGAGCGAAGAAAACCGCCCGAATTCAACGCCGGATATGATCGTCAGCAGGGCGGGGCACATGACCGCAAGCGAGGCCATCCACAGCGGGAAGTTGATCCAGTAATACCAGGCAACGCGCCCCGCCGTGCGCCCGGCGGGGTAAGCCGCGCGCACCCAGTCATACATGCCTCCGTCGCCGTTGTAGGATGTTCCAAGCTCCGAAGAAATGAGGCCGTATGGCAGCAGAAAGGCGACTATCATAAACAGCCACCAGAAATACTGCGAGTTTCCCAGTGCGGCGACGGGAGCCGCCGCCTCTGCCACGAAAACAACGCAGATAACAGTCAGGATGGCGCTTGCCAGCCTGAACTTTTTGGGATTTGACATTCTTTTTTCCTCTCCGTTTCATGAGGTTGGTTTGCCGTGCCGGGTTTTGTCGTTTTTGCGGCAGGCAAAAATCAAACGATGCCGCGTTCGCACATGAAGGCTTCAAGCTCCTCGCGCGCCGCCGCCTGTGCAAGCTCGCTGCCGGGCTTTTGATACCGCGTGAGATATACCAGCAGTCCGCGCATCGCCGTAAGGCGGTTTCCCGCCTGCTCCCAACAGAGTGAGGCTTCCGAATCCGCGACCTCATCGGTAACGTCCTCGCCGCGCGTCGCGGGCAGGCAGTGCATGAACTTGCAGCCGAGATTGCCGAGCTGCATCAGCTCGCGGTTGACCTGATAATCGCCGAAAATGCGCACGCGCTCCTCCTTGGGCAGTTCGCTCTCATAAAGACCGTACCATACGTCAGTATATATGAAGTCCGCGCCGCGTACGGCTTCGCGCTCGTCGGTAACGAGCCAGCTTCCGCCGCTCTCGCGGCAGTTTTTCTCCAGTATGGCCTTGTGATATTCGTTGAGCTGGTGGGTCTTGGGGCCGTACTGGACAAAGTTCATGCCGAGGTGGGTGGTTATAAAGCCGGTAGAGGCGCAGACCTGCGTGGCGTCTCCGACAAAGACTATCTTGCAGTCCTCAAGGCGCTTTCCGCGGGGAAGGTTTTCGACGATGGTGCACATGTCGCCTATCTCCTGAGTCGGATGGTTATAATCGCTCATGCCGTTGAGAACAGGGACGGAGCAGGCACGGGCAAGCTCCTCGACGGTCTTGTGCTCTATGACGCGGGCCATCACGATATCGACAAGATAGCTCAGCACCTTGCCGGTGTCGCCGATGGTCTCATGTCCGCCGAGCTGTATCATGCCGGGGCCAAGATACTGTGCATGTCCGCCGAGCTGCTGCATCGCGGTCTCGAACGAAACTCGGGTGCGGGTGGAGGACTGCTGGAAGATCATTCCGAGAGTCTTGCCCTTCAGCAGCGGGGGCTGATATCCGGTTTTGATGCATTTTTTGATCTGGAGCGACAGCTCAATGATATCCATGAGCTCGCGGCGGCTGTAATTCTGAGTGTCTATGAAATCTTTGACTTTACGCATTTCTATTTCCCTTTCTTAAAATCCGAACTTATCGGCAAAATGATCGACGATAGTATGTGCAGACAGTGCCGGAATACATGCAGAAGGCAAAAATTGCTTTGCCGCATCAAAAACACCGCGGGAACACTGTCAAATTGACACGGAACGGCGCCGGATGTATAATCAAAAAACAAAAACAAAAATAAAAATAATTGTCATCGGGAGAAATTAAATGAAAATTACAAGCGTTGACGTCATAAGGCTGAAAACCGCGCAGAAGGCGGCGGACATGCGCCCCGTTATCGCGCGCGTCAATACGGATGAGGGTCTTTACGGCCTCGGAGAAGGCGGACTCGCCATCATGACGGGAGCCGGCGCGTCCTTCGAATACATAAAAGAATTTGCCCAAAAAATAATCGGTCTCGACCCCATGAACACGGAAGCTATCTGGGAAAAGCTGCACAAGGGCACCTTCTGGGCGATAGGAAACGGCGCCGTCGTCATGAGCGCCGTCTCCGCTATCGACAGCGCGCTCTGGGATCTCAAGGCAAGGGCCTTCGGCGTTCCGCTCTATGTGCTTCTCGGCGGCAAGCAGCGCGAAGGCCTGCGTGCCTATGCAAGCCAGCTCCAGTTCGGCTGGAACGTCGATCATTTCAACTTTGGGACATATGAGCCGGAATTCTTCGCCGAGCAGGTGCTGAAAGCAAAGGAAGAGGGTTTTACCGCGGTCAAGGCAAATATCATCTGCTGCGACGCGGACGGGCGGGAGATACCCTCGACAGAGGCCGTCGGATTGCAGAGCCTCAAAAACCTGCACGCGTTCGAGGCC
>CAKSWM010000106.1 GCA_934511545.1 uncultured Oscillospiraceae bacterium
GGTTATCAAGTCCGAAGGCGGCCTCCGCCTTAGCGGTACCGCGCGCGGTCAGCGTCGCCGTGCGCGCCTTTTCGTCAACGATATAGTCGGCGTCGATGTCGTCGTCCTCCTCGGCCTTATCGTCCGTCGAAGCATAAACGACGCACTTTAGGCGCGAAACGAAGTCCTCCGCCTTCTGGTAGAGGTCCGTTGACTCGTCTCCCCTGCCGGAGATGATGAGCGGCGTTCTCGCCTCGTCTATAAGGATGGAGTCCACCTCGTCCACGATAACGAAGGGATGACCGCGCTGGACCATTCCGGCTTTGTATATCGCCATATTGTCGCGCAGATAATCAAACCCCAACTCGTTGTTCGTGCCGTAGGTGATATCGGCGGCATAGGCCGCGCGGCGTTCGTCGCTCGTCAGGCCGTGGACGATCAGCCCGACGCTGAGCCCCATGAAGCGGTGGACCTTGCCCATCCACTCCGAGTCGCGGCGCGCAAGATAATCGTTCACCGTTACGATATGGACGCCCTTGCCCTCGAGCGCGTTTAGATAGGCGGGGAGGACGGCGACAAGCGTTTTGCCCTCGCCGGTCTTCATCTCCGCGATACGGCCCTGGTGCAGCACTACACCGCCGATGAGCTGAACGCGGAAGGGCTTCATCCCGAGAACGCGCCACGCCGCCTCGCGCACGGCGGCAAAAGCCTCCGGCAATATGTCGTCAAGCGTTTCGCCGTTTGCAAGACGCTGTTTGAATTCCGGCGTTTTCGCCTTCAGCTGCTCGTCTGTGAGCGCCGTATACTCGGCGTCGAGCGCCTCGATCCTGTCCACGACCGGATATATTTTTTTCAGTTCTCTTTCACTGTGTGTTCCGAAAATCTTTGTAAAAAGTCCCATAGAATATGTTCTGCCTTTCACAGTATATACGGGCTGACGGCAGTCAGACCCAATGCCCAAAAAAACGGCCTGCCTTTTATCTGAGTATTCTATCACAGAAATATGAATAAATAAAGTACATCCGTTCAAACTTTGCTCTGTTTCCCTCCCGGAAAGTTAGGATTATTCCGCAGACTCCGAGCGTTTTTCCGCCGATGCGCAAAATTGAGGTTTCTTTCTGTTGAACAGGCGCAGAAAATGCTGTATAATGTTTCGGATCAATACTTCAGACACAAGATAAGGGGAAAAGCATCATGAAAGCAGGTTTTGACAACGAAAAATATCTGAAGCTCCAGTCGGAGAACATCCGCAGCCGCATCGATCAATTCGGCGGAAAGCTGTATCTTGAGTTCGGCGGAAAGCTCTTCGACGACTACCACGCCTCCCGCGTGCTTCCCGGCTTCGCACCCGACAGCAAGATACGCATGCTCATGGAGATGAAGGACGAGGCAGAGATCGTCATCGCCATCTCCGCGGACGACATTGAGCGCAACAAGCGCCGCGGCGACCTCGGCATCACATACGACGCGGACACGCTCCGTCTCATCGACGCGTTCAAGAGCTGCGGCCTGTTCGTCGGCAGCGTTGTCATAACCCATTACCGGTCTCAGGCCGCGGCGGATAATTTCCGCAAACGGCTGATAAGTCTCGGCATCCGGGTCTATCTTCACTATGTCATCCCCGATTATCCGACGAATATTCCCCTCATCGTATCCGACGACGGCTTCGGCCGCAACGATTACATAGAAACGGAGCGCCGTCTCGTGGTCGTCACCGCGCCCGGCCCCGGCAGCGGAAAGATGGCCACCTGCCTTTCCCAGCTCTATCACGAGCACAGGCGCGGCATCGCCGCGGGCTATGCCAAGTTCGAGACATTCCCGATCTGGAACCTCCCTCTGCGCCACCCCGTGAACCTTGCCTATGAGGCGGCGACGGCGGACCTGGACGATGTGAACATGATAGACCCCTTCCATCTCGAGGCATACGGCGAGACTACCGTAAACTATAACCGCGACGTTGAGATCTTCCCCGTCCTCAATGCGATACTTGAGCGCATCTGGGGCACCAGTTCCTACAGAAGCCCCACCGATATGGGCGTCAACATGGCCGGCTACTGCATCTCCGACGACGAAGTATGCCGCGAGGCGAGCTGTCAGGAGATCATCCGCCGTTATTACTCTACCGCCTGTTCCCTGCGTCAGGGTCTGTCCGAAAAGGCGGAGCTTTCAAAGCTCGAACTGCTCATGAACCAGCTCGGCAAGATGCCCGAGGACCGCGCGCCCGTCGCGCCCGCCCTCAAAAAAGCCGCGGAGACCGGAGAGCCCGCCGTTGCGATGCACCTTCCGGACGGACGCATGATAACCGGAAAGACAAGCGACCTGCTCGGAGCATCATCCGCCTGCCTGCTCAACGCGCTCAAGGCGCTGGCCGGCATTGAAAAAAACGTTCTTCTCATATCCCCCGACATGATCGAGCCGATACAGAAGCTCAAGATCGGACATATGGGCAACCGCAACCCTCGCCTGCACACGGACGAAGTCCTCATCGTCCTTGCGATCTGCGCCGTCACGGACGCGCGCGCCGCCGCCTGCCTGGAGCAGCTTTCCAACCTTGAGGGCGCGGAAGCGCACTCGACCGTCATACTCTCCCATGTGGACGGGGACCAGTTCCGCAAGCTCGGCGTGAACATAACCTGCGAACCGCAATATCAGACCCAAAATCTGTATCATCGTTAACATCTCTTCCAAAATCTCTTCCGAAAGGACTGGAACGCAAATGAAAGAACTTCTGCTCGGCAACGCGGCAGTCGCGCGCGGCCTTTACGAGGCCGGATGCCGCTTTGTCTCCTCTTATCCCGGCACGCCTTCAACGGAGATAAGCGAAGAAGCGGCCGGATATCCCGAGGTCTACGCCGAATGGGCGCCAAATGAAAAAGTCGCGGCGGAAGCCGCCATCGGCGCTTCCCTTGCCGGCGCCCGTTCCTTCTGCGCGATGAAGCACGTCGGCTTCAATGTTGCCGCCGACGCGCTCTATACCGATTCCTACACCGGCGTTAACGGCGGCTTCGTCATCGCCGTTGCGGACGACCAGGGAATGCATTCTTCTCAGAACGAACAGGACAGCCGCAACCACGCGATCGGCGCGAAGCTCCCTCTCGTCGAGCCCTCCGATTCCGCCGAATGCCTTGAGTTCACCAAGGCCGCCTTCGAACTTTCGGAGCAGTTCGATACTCCCGTTATCCTGCGCACCTGCACGCGCGTGGCGCACTCCCAGAGCCTTGTCGAGCTTGGCGAGCGCCGCGAGCCGGAGCTGAAGGAATACATAAAAGCTCCGTCAAAGTATGTCGTTCTGCCCGCAAACGCCATCGGCCGCCACGTCTGGGTCGAAGAACGCATGAGACGCCTTGCGGAGCTGGCCGAGACCAGCCCTCTCAACCGCGTCGAGATGGGCGATACCGAGGTCGGTTTCGTCACCGCCGGCATCTGCTACCAATATGTGCGCGAGGTTTTTCCCAACGCCAGCGTCCTCAAGCTCGGCATGATAAACCCAATGCCTGTCCGGCTGATAAGAGATTTTGCCTCCAGAGTCAAAAAGCTCATCGTCGTCGAAGAGCTCGACCCCGTGATCGAGAACCACTGCCGTGTAAACGGCATCCGTGTTGACGGTGGCAAGGACATTTTCGGCCTTCTCGGCGAGCTGAACCAGTCAAAGATCGCCGCCGCCATGGGCCTTGAGGAAAAGCCCTCTCTCGACTTCGGCGAGCCCGTCCCCGGCCGTCCCCCCGTTCTCTGTCCCGGCTGTCCGCACCGCGGCACCTTCCATGTCCTGAGCCGCATGAAGCTCACTGTTTTCGGCGATATCGGCTGCTACACTCTCGGGGCGCTGGCTCCGCTCAACGCGCTCGACACCGCGCTCTGCATGGGTTCTTCCGTCTCCTCGCTGCACGGCTTCAACAAGATCCGCGGCGAAGAGTACAGCAGAAAGACCGTTGCCGTTATCGGCGACAGCACCTTCATCCATTCGGGAATAACCGGGCTTATCGACATCGTATACAACAAGAGCTTTTCGACCGTTATCATACTCGACAACTCCATCACCGGCATGACCGGCCACCAGCAGAACCCGACGACCGGCCTGACTCTCAAGGGAGAGCCCGCGCCCTTCATCAGCATAGAGAAGCTCTGCGAGGGTGCCGGGATAAAGCGCATCCGCGTCTGCGACCCCTACGAGATGGACGAATTCGAAAATGTCGTCCGCGAAGAGCTTGCAGCGGACGAGCCAAGCGTCATCATCGCGCGCAGGCCCTGCTTCCTGCTGCCGCAGATCAAGGCGGCTCCGCCGCTGCGTATAGATGCGGACAAATGCAGAAAGTGCAGGATGTGCATGAAGTTTGGCTGTCCCGCCATCACCTTTGAGGACGGCCATGCCGCGATAGACGAAACCCTCTGCGTCGGCTGCGGACTGTGTGTGCAGATGTGCAGATTCGGCGCGATCGGACGCGACTGAAGGAGGACGCAATAATGGAAACTAAATGCATCATGATAGTCGGCGTCGGCGGGCAGGGAACGCTGCTGGCCTCCCGCATCCTCGGCGACGCGCTCATCTCCTGCGGCTACGACGTCAAGGTCAGCGAGGTGCACGGCATGAGCCAGCGCGGCGGAAGCGTTGTGACCTATGTCAAATACGGAAGCAAGGTCTATTCTCCCATCATCGACAAGGGAGAAGCCGACTATATCCTCGCCTTTGAGCGGCTCGAGGCCGCGCGCTGGCTGAGCTGGCTCAGGGACGGCGGCACACTGCTCGTCAACGACCAGCGCATCAGCCCGATGCCCGTCATCACCGGCGCCGCTGCCTATCCCGAGGATATCCTCAAAAAGATCGAAGCAAGGGGTGCAAAGGTCATAAGTCTCGACGCACTTGCACCGGCCGTCGAAGCCGGAAACTCCAAGGCGGTCAACGTCGTTCTGATCGGCGTTCTTTCAAAGGTCATGGATCTGCCCGAAGAGGTCTGGGAAACGGCTCTTGCCAAGAACGTTAAGGAGAAGTTCCTTGACATAAACAGAAAAGCCTTCGCGCTCGGAAGAGCAAAGGCGGAATGACCGCAGAGTCCGGGGCCGCTTCCCTGCGGGAGCGGCCTCGCGGAGATAACGAAAAATGAACGGTTTTCTCACAGAAGTCAATATCAAATACGACATGCCCCCGGCGGAGACGGCGATAAAGCGCATCACATACTGCATCCATAGCAGCAGGGCCCGCGGCGCGGCGGCCGTCAAGATCATCCACGGCTATGGTTCAACGGGCCGGGGAGGAAAGATACGCACAGAGGCGCGGCGCTATCTTGACAGTCAGGTAAAGCGCGGGCTTATCAAGGGCTATATCCGCGGCGAGGACTTTTCCATTTTCGACGAGAACACGCGCCGTTATTTCCTCTTGTGCGGCGATCTTCGCCTGGATGAGGATCTCGACGCGCATAACAACGGAATAACTATAGTAATTTTGTAAGAAAGATATTGACAACTTCCGTTTGAAATGTTATTATTTCAAAGCTGACTTCCTTTGAACATACGCGGGTGTAGTTCAATGGTAGAACACCAGCCTTCCAAGCTGGATACGAGGGTCCGATTCCCTTCACCCGCTCCATGGATCCTTGGCAAGGTTCCTGCAACAGAGTCGGGTATGCGTTCCCCAGAGCGCCGTTTTAATATGCGCCAGTAGCTCAGCTGGATAGAGCAACTGCCTTCTA
>CAKSWM010000107.1 GCA_934511545.1 uncultured Oscillospiraceae bacterium
ACCGTGAGGTACAACTGATTTCGAGTCAGTCCCGTTATGACCACTTCGATATCGCTCCGTGTCTATTTCCGCCCGCCATTCTCGTCGTTCCAAAAGCACTCAAAAATCCTTTGGAGAGAAAAGCAGGAGAGAAAGCTAAAAAATATTCGATTTGAAATTTTGAAAACCCGGAATTAGCAGGGGTTTTTGAGGGGACGAAATTCACAGATCCCGCCGAAATTTCGAGTCAGGGCCGTTATAACCACTTCGATACCGCTCCATATTCGTTTGCGCCTAAAAAGAATACAACATAAAAGCAGACTTGTCAATTATTTTTAAGCATCCTGCGGAGCCGGAAACCGCTCCGCAGGATATTTCAGCCCCGGCGCTTTGCCGCTTCGACAACATGTGAGACAAGAACGCTGGTCGTGACGGTGCCTACGCCGCCGGGCACCGGGGTTATGGCGCCGACGATCGGCTCCGCCTCCTCAAAGCGGACGTCTCCGCAGAGACGGCCTTTTTCCGCGCTCCAGTTTGTCCCGACGTCTATTACCGTCTGTCCGGCAGAAAAATACTCCCCTCCTATCGCCTCCGCTCTGCCCGCGGCCACGATCACAATGTCGGCGCGCCTTGTGATCTCCGTGGCGCTCCGCGTGCGGGTGTGGCAGACAGTGACTGTCGCGCTGCGGTTGGTCAGCAGCATTGCCGCAGGCTTTCCGACGACAAGGCTGCGCCCGATGACCACGGCACGGCGTCCGCATATTTCAATACCGAAATGGTCCAGTATCTCAATGCAGGCCTGTGCTGTGCAGGGGGCAAACCCCGCTCCGGAGCCGGAGAACACGCCGGCCAGTGATGTGTCCGTCACTCCGTCAACGTCTTTTTCGGGGCTCAGCGCATGCCTGAGCGCCTCATCGTCAAGGTGCGGCGGCAAGGGACGGAAATATATTATACCATGCACGCAGTCGTCGCGGTTGAGTTCGTCAAGCGCCGCCATCAGTTCCTTCTGAGAAACGCCGTCGGGCAATACGACATTCCGCACCTCCACACCGGCCAGAGCACAGCGCTTCATCGCGTTTTTTTCATATGAGATGTCATCCGCGCGCTCCCCGACACGCAGTATCGCGAGCGTCGGGACGATCCCGGCAACTCTGAGCCGCCCGGTCTCCGCTCTGGTTTTTTCGTTGATGGCCGCCGTTACGAGCGAGCCCTTCAGTATCTGCGCCATCAGGCGTACCTCCCATATACGGACTCATATACCTCATCCGCGATCTTCCCGTGTCCGGCCATCAGTTCGTCAACCTTTGCGTTGAGCGCATCCGCATATTCACGGTCGGACATGAGTTTTGTATTAACGCGGACGTTCATCGCCGCACCGTACATCGCGCCCCGGCACAGAACAACTCCCGTTCCGGCGTCGGAAGCCATCAGCAAGGAGCCTTTCTCCGCAAGTTCCCGGTGCAGCAGTATTCCGCGGCAGGACAGTTCGAGTATGCGCATCGGAACAGAGGCGGCGCGCCGCAGACAGTCCTCCATGATCTCCGCGCGGGACGGATCGTCCTTCGGGATGGCGTAAGCGCGGGAAAGCGGCTCAAAAGCCTCGGCGTCGCCGTCTATACACGCCAGCAGCGCTTTTCTAAGCTCTTCCGCCGATATCATGAGTTTTTGTATCTCGGGCTCGACGGAGGCATACTTTGCCTTGCCTGCGGTATAGTTGCAGACCATCGTGCCGAGCGCGGCGCCGAGCGCGGCAGCAAGCGCACAGGCGCCGCCGCCGCCGGGCACGGCAGACTTTGCCGCGAGCGAGTCCGAAAACTCGCGCAGTGTCATATCAAGCATGGGCATGGGCGTTTTCTCCGGCGCTCAGAACAATCCGCTGACCTTGCCGGTCTCGACATCCACATCGATGCGGCGGTAGGCAGGGTTGGAGCCGGTCCCCGGCATCATGCTGATCGTGCCAGCCATCGGGCAGAGAAACCGTGCCCCGCCGTACTCGAGAATATCGCGGATGGGCAGCCGCCAGCCCCGCGGCACGCCCTTGAGTGTGGGGTCATGGCTCAGCGAAAGATGAGTTTTGACCATCATCGTGCAATAGTCCGCGTATTTCGGATCCGATTCAAAGCGTTTTGCCTTTTCCTCCGCGAGCGGGGACCAGTCAACGCCATCAGCGCCGTAGACCTCCTTGGCGATCAGCTCAACGCGCTGCTGCAGAGGGGTATCAAGGTCATAGAGGTAGCGAATGGGCTCTTCCGGTTCCTCGCAGGCGTCGATCACGGCCTGAGCGAGCTCTATCGCTCCCTCCCCGCCGTACTGCCAATGCTCGGAGAGCGCGCAGCGAACACCCTTTTCGGCGCAGAGCCTGCGCACAAGGGCTATTTCGGCGTCGGTATCCGTGTAGAACTTGTTTATGCAGACAACGGGCTTTATGCCGCTCTTCTTTACATTGTTAACGTGGTGGAACAGGTTTTCGCAGCCCTTTTCCAACAGCTCAAGATCCTCACGGGTGTACTCCTCCGGCAGAGAACGTCCCGCGACGACCTGTGGCCCTCCGCCGTGCATCTTGAGCGCGCGTATCGTTGCGACAACAACGGACACGTTGGGCTTGAGCCCGGAAAGACGGCACTTAACATTCCAGAACTTTTCAAAGCCGATATCCGCCGCGAAGCCGGACTCGGTCACATGGTAGTCAAAAAGCTTGAGCGCCAGACGGTCGCCGATTATGGAGCTCTGGCCGATAGCGATGTTCGCAAACGGCCCAGCGTGGACGAGGCAGGGCTGGTGCTCGACCGTGTAGCAGAGCGTGGGATTGATCGTATTGCGCATCCACGCGGTCATTGCACCCGCGACCTCGAGATCCTCGGCGGTAACGGGGTTTCCCTTTTTATCATAGGCGAGGACGATGCTGCCGATGCGTCTGCGCAGATCGGGCAGGTCGCGCGCAACGGAAAGGATCGCCATAAGCTCGGAGGAGACCGCGATATTGGTGCGGGTCATCATGCGGAAGCCGTCCATTTTGCCCTCGCCAAGGCCGATCTCCATCTTGCGGAGGGCCTGGCAGCAGAAGTCCATGACGAAGTTCCACTCAACGCGCTCCGGATCGATGTCGAGCCGCTTTATTCCGATGGTGTCAAGCCGCTCGTCATCATAGTTGCGCTCGTGCTGCATACGGGCGTTGAGCGCCGTCATGCCAAGGTTGTGCGCGTTCATGATGTCGTTTATATCTCCGGTAAGGCCGAGAGAAAACTCGGTCATCGGGATAAGCAGAGCGTTTCCGCCGCCGGCTGCAGTGCCCTTGACGTTCATGGTCGGCCCGCCGGATGGCTGGCGCAGACAGCCGCCGACATTCTTGCCGAGCTTGCCCAGGCCCTCGATAAGGCCAAGGCTGGTCGTGGATTTTCCCTCGCCGAGCGGCGTTGGGGTTATGGCGGTAACTTCGATGTACTTGCCGTCCGGCTTATCCTTGAGCCGGTTCATGATCCTTATGAAATCCAGCTTCGGCGTTTTGCCATAGGGGATGATCTCGTCGGGCAGAAGGCCCATCTTTTCCCGGAAGTATTCAACGGGAGGCAGAGTCTTTTCGGCTTCCTCGGCAATTTGCCAGTCCTTGTAGATCGTTGGGTCGAGCATAAGTTTCCTCCTTTATGTGTCGATCATGCCGGACTCTCTTGCGAGTCTGGCAACATCGTCATATTTGTTAAGAGCGTACAGATGTATTCCGTCGATACCGCAGACCCGGTATTCGTCGATCAGACGGACAGTGTATTCAATGCCGGCTTCCCTGAACGCAGCCTTCTTTGCGGCTATGGTCTCCGCGCTCTCGCCGGGGGCGAAGGGGTTCGGGAATATCCAGTGCTTCGAAATGAGCCGCGCAAGTTCCCGGGGGATCGCGCAGCCGTTGCGCGACAGGGCCATATTGATGGTCGAAGCCGCGTCGAGCACGGGCATTATCCCGGCGTCGACGGGCAGCGTTATTCCCGCTCTGCGTATCGCATCCAGCCAGCGGCGGAACTGATCCATATCCCAGCACAGCTGTGTCATGATATAGTCCGCACCCTCGTCCTGCTTCTGACGGAGGAAGGCGATATCCGCCTCAAGGCTGCGGCAGGCAATGTGTCCCTCCGGTGAACCGGCCACGGCGATCGTAAAGCGTCCGCCGAATTCGGCGCGGACAAACCGCACAAGTTCGGCTGCATAGTGCAGGTCGCCGCCGGTCCCCGTCCAGCCGTAGGGAAGGTCTCCGCGCAGGGCAAGGATGCTGCTTATTCCGTGGTCAAGATAATCCTGAAGCTGCTGACGCATACCGCTTCGGGTGCTGCCGACACAGGTAAAATGGGCCACGGGCTCCACCCCTCGTCCGCGCACGGCGTCGAGAACGGGTAGCTGTTTGCCGACGTTTGTGCCGCCGGCGCCGTAGGTGCATGAAATATAGTCGGGCCGCATCCCGCACAGCCTGTCCAGAACGCCTCCTCCCGAAAGAAGATCGTGCTCGCCTTTTTCGGTTTTCGGCGGGAACAGTTCAAGCGAAAATGCCATGCGTTTTCGCATTATCTCGGTTATCTTCATCACGCTCATCCCCTTTTCTCGGCAGGGCGGCTCTGGCCGGGCCACGAAAAAAGTATATCATTGCGGGCATTCTTTTACCAGAAGTTTTTTGTCTGCCGTAGTGTGATTTGGAGTTTTGCATGATTGCACGCCCCCTGCCGGAAAAAGCTCTCACGTTTCTAACAGAAAGAAACGAACCGCGGAAAAAGCGCTTGACAAAAAAAATCCGTTCTGGTATATTGACCAATGACGAAAAGCAATGATAAGGAATGAGTCCTCTTTCCGAAGCAAAGAGAGAGTCCGGCTGCTGTAAGGACTCGTGAGGATAGCGGACCTGCCGCCTTTGAGCTGCGGACCGAAAGGAATGGCCAACCGACTAGGCTCCGACGTTTGACCCACGTTACAGGGAACACGGTATTATCTGTACCGTAAGAGTGCGGCTGTCGTGCGAGCGCAGCCGAATTTAGGTGGTAACACGGACAGTTTGTTCGCCCTAAGCAGAAAGGTTTCTGCTTTGGGCGCTTTTTGTTTTTAAAGGAGGTCAATCCATGAGAACTTTTCAGAAATCATCCAAGCTTTTTAATGTTGCCTATGACGTTCGCGGCCCCGCTCTTGACGAGGCCTCCCGTATGGAGGCCGAGGGCGCGCGTATACTCAAGCTCAATATAGGAAATCCTGCTCCGTTCGGCTTCTCGGCGCCTGAAGAAGTGCTCAGAAAGGTCGAGGGATCCGTGCCCACAACGCAGGGCTACTCCGATTCAAAGGGCCTGCTCGAGGCGCGCGAAGCGATCGCGGCATACCATCGCGGCAAAGGTATCGAAGGCGTGACCGCAAATGATGTATACACCGGAAACGGCGTTTCGGAGCTCATCCAGATGTGCATGCAGGGCCTGCTCGACAACGGCGACGAAATACTGATGCCTGCACCGGACTACCCGCTCTGGACCGCCGCGGCAACTCTCTCCGGCGGTACCGTCAGGCATTATATATGCGACGAGAAAAGCGGCTGGATGCCGGATATCGCCGATATCCGC
>CAKSWM010000108.1 GCA_934511545.1 uncultured Oscillospiraceae bacterium
TGCCGTCCGCGCCCTTGACGCGGATCTTCAGTCGGCGCGCCTGTGCGTCGCCGAGGTTGGAGCAGGAGCAGACCTCAAAATACTTCTGCTGACGGGGCGACCATGCCTCGATATCGCAGCTCTTGACCTTCAGGTCGGCCAGATCGCCGGAGCAGCACTCGAGCTGGCGGACGGGTATCTCCATGCTGCGGAACAGCTCGACGCTGTAGCGCCACATCTTTTCATACCAGGCCATGCTGTCCTCGGGCTTGCAGACGACGATCATCTCCTGCTTTTCGAACTGGTGGATGCGGTAAATGCCGCGCTCCTCGATGCCGTGCGCGCCCTTTTCCTTGCGGAAGCAGGGGCTGTAGCTCGTCAGAGTCTGGGGCAGACTGTCCTCCGGGATTATCTGATCGATGAATTTGCCTATCATGGAGTGCTCGCTCGTGCCGATGAGATAGAGGTCCTCGCCTTCGATCTTGTACATCATGCTCTCCATGTCCGTCTGGCTCATGACGCCCTCGACGACGTTGCCGTGGATCATGAACGGCGGGATGCAGAAGATGAAGCCCTTGTTTATCATGAAGTCGCGCGCATAGGCAAGCACAGCCTCGTGAAGCCGCGCGATATCACCCATCAGGTAATAGAAGCCGTTTCCGGAAACTCTTCCCGCGGCGTCCATGTCGATGCCGTTCAGGCTTTCCATGATCTGGGTGTGATACGGTATCTCAAAATCGGGAACGACAGGCTCGCCGAAGCGCTCGACCTCGACATTGCAGCTGTCGTCCGGTCCAAGAGGCACGCTCGGGTCGATTATATTCGGTATGACGAGCATGATCTTGTGTATCTTTTCCGCAAGCTCGCCCTCAAGACGCTCAAGCTCTGCCAGCTTCTCGTCGTCGGCCTTGACCTCCGCCATGTTCGCGTCGATCTGCGCCTGGAGCTTGTCCTTTTCCTCGCCCTCGGCCTTCTTCAGCTTGCCGAACAGAGGTCCGTTCGCCTTACTGAGCTGATTGCGCTTTGCGCGCAGGGCGCTTGCCTCAGCGATCGCCGCGCGGTTTTCGCGGTCAAGCTCGATCACCTCGTCAACGAGGGGCAGTTTTTCGTCCTGAAACTTCTTTTTGATGTTTTCTTTTACTGCTTCCGGGTTTTCTCTTACAAATTTGATGTCCAGCATGATCTATCTTCCTCTTTTATTTAATGTGTGTTGTCAGTCGTTTTCGGGCTTTGGCAGGCTCTTCAGGCAGGCTATCAGCTTTTCCCTGTCCTCTCCGCCGTAAAATTCGATCTCGATGCGGCCCTTTTTCCTCCCATCGACAAGGCGGACTTTACGGCCGAGTATGTTTTCCAGCGTTCTTTCGACCTCTTTGGCGTAATCAACGCGTATTTTCCCGTCATCCTGAGGTTCCTTCGGTTCCTCCGGCTGCTTTTGCAGCTTTGCGGCGAGCGCTTCCGTCTGGCGCACCGACAGGCCCTGTTCGATTATGCTCCTTGCCGCCGCAAGCTGTATTTCCGGGGAAGTTATCGGGATCAGGGCGCGCGCGTGTCCCGCCGTAAGTTCGCCGGTCTCCACAAGCTTCAGCACCTCGGGTGAAAGGGCCAGCAGCCGCAGGGAATTGGCAACCGCGGGGCGCGATTTTCCAACGCTTTCAGCCGCTTCCTCCTGCGTCATGCCGTATTCGTCCATCAGCGTTTTGAAGCCCTTTGCCTCTTCGATCGGGTTCAGGTCCTCTCTCTGGAGGTTTTCGACCAGCGCAAGCTCCATTGCGCGGCGGTCGTCCGCCTCAATCACGCGCACCGGCACTTCTTTGAGCTCCGCGAGCCGCGCGGCTCTCCACCGGCGTTCGCCCGCGATGATCTGATAATACCCGTTTTCAAGCCTGCGGACGGTTATCGGCTGTATCAGCCCGTATGTCCTTATGGAGTCGGCCAGTTCAGCCAACGCTTCCTCGTCAAAGTTTGATCGCGGCTGGTCCTGCCGCGGCTCGACCTTTGATATCGGGAGCTTCTGAGTGTCCTTATCGGAGGCTTTCGCCGTTTCTTCGCCAAACAACGCTCCCATTCCTCTTCCAAGTCCTTTTTTACCTTTATCAGCCATATTTGACCTCCGGTATTATTTCTTTGCCTTTTTTCTTTCCCGCCAGAGAAGTTCGCTGGCAAGCTTATAGTATGCGCGCGAGCCCGTGGACATTCTGTCATAAGCGATGACCGGCTTTCCGTGGCTCGGCGCTTCGCTCAGGCGCACGTTGCGCGGCACCATCGCCTTGTAGACCTGGTCCCCGAAGTATTTGCGGACCTCGTCCACGACCTGTGTTGACAATTTTAGTCTCCCGTCATGCATCGTCATGACGATACCCTCGATCTCAAGGGCCGGATTGAGCTTTTTCCGCGTCATATCTATCGTCGTGAGCAGGTCTTTTATGCCCTCAAGCGCGAAATACTCGCACTGTACGGGTATCAGGACGCTGTCTGCCGCCACAAGCGCGTTGATCGTGAGCAATTCGAGCGACGGCGGGCAGTCGATAAGTATGAAGTCGTATTTATCCAGGAGCTGTTCCAGCGCGCGTTTGAGAACATATTCGCGCTCTTCGACCTCGACAAGCTCGACCGTTGCGCCGGAGAGCTGGGTGTTTGAGGGGATCAGATCGCCGTAAGCCGTTTTGATGAGCACAGTATCCTGCGATTCTCCGTTTATGAGCATGTCGTACATGTTCGGTTCCGCATCCTTATCCGCGCCGAGACCGGAGGTGCAGTTGCCCTGCGGGTCCATATCGCAGTAGAGCACGCGCTTTCCGCGGCCGCTCAAAACGCTTCCGAGGTTTATGCATGTCGTTGTCTTTCCGACACCGCCCTTTTGATTGGCTATTGCTATTACCTTTCCCATAGCTTTTCTCCCGTTTTTTATCTGTGAAAGATTATAGCAGTATTTGAGCCGCATTTCAACGTATATTTGAAATTGTTTCACGTGAAACATCGGAAAGTACTTTCTCCGTATGTTTCACGTGAAACATTCAGCCTATAAGCATATCAACGTCCGCAATAGTCAGTCCGTCGTGCAGCGCCATGTTGATACCATACGAGATGAGCCGCGCAATATCGTGGACATTTGCGTCAATGTCCTTCGGCGTTACTATCATGCCGGCGTTCTCAACTCCGTGCAGCTCCGAAGCGTCCGGAACGAAATTGCGCACCAGCGTTGCAGCGTCTACCACTGTCGGGACACCGAGGGCGATGACCGGAACTCCGAGCGTTTCCTCGTTGAGCGCGGCGCGGCCGTTGCCGATACCGGAACCCGGTATGACGCCGCTGTCCGCGAGCTGTACCGTGCGGCAGAGCCGGTCGATCTCGATGGCGGCAAGCGCGTCGATAGCTATAACGCAGGCCGGGTGCATGAAATCCACTATCGACTTGATTATATCCGCGCTCTCCAGCCCGGTAGTGCCCAGAACTCCGCTGCAAAAAGCAGCCACCTCTCTGAACGAAGCAAAATGCTCCGGACTGCGCTCGCGCAGATGGCGCGTCGCCAGAACGCCGTCGATCACCTCCGGTCCGAGGGCGTCCGGAGTGACCGCACGGTTGCCGAGACCGACGACAAGAACACCGCCGTCCGCCGGCATGGCCGACAGCCCGCGGAGCCGGCCGGCAAGAATGTTCGCCGCCGTTTCAAAAGAATTCTCCTCACGGCGGAGAAAAGCACCGACTTCGAGGGTTATATACTCGCCAATTGGTTTACATAACACCTTTGCGGCTTCTTCCGACTCGATCCTGATCGTGGTCAGACGGAAACCGTCCAGTTCCTGCTCGCTGACCGCCACGCCGCTGAGGTCGGCGCGCGGGTTGTTGATGCGGTTGAGTTCGACCGCCATATCTGTCCTGTACATTTCGGTCATAAACGCCTCCATATATTGTGTTGAAAATGTCTGTGTTTAGAATATCTTGCGCGTTTCCGTAAAAAGTATGTTTTTTAAATTTTAGAGTGAAAAAACTCTTGATTTTTTGCGGGTATAATGTTATTATTATCATCCGCGGGTCTGTATAGACACGACTTTTATAGGAGGAGGTGGCGAATAAGCAATGCCCAACATCAAGTCTGCTGCCAAGAGAGATCAGCTCGCAAAGGCACGCAATGCTGCGAACAAGGCCAAGAAAAGCGAACTCAAGACACTTATCAAGAAGTTCGACGCCGCTGTTGCCGAGGGCAACCGCGAGGCAGCCGTCAGCACCTATAAAGTTGCTGTCAAGGCCGTCGATCGCGCTGCTGCGCGCAATCTGATTCACAAGAACAATGCAGCCCACAAGAAGTCCAGCATGACCGTTACACTCAACGGCATGGCTCAGTAACTTCAGCTGCTTATAAGGGTGCGCACCCCTTAGAAAAAATCCCGCGTTCTGAAAAGGACGCGGGATTTTTTTCTGCTTTTCTCCGTCTTCTCAATGTTTCACAGCAAGCCGAAATGGTTATGATTTTCTTAAAAACCGGGAAATCTGCTTGACAATCGCGCTATATATCTGTATAGTGCGTACTAAGTGAACTAACACACATATAAAGAGGGCGGAAGATATGTCGGAGCTATATACAAATAATCAGCACTACGCAAGGCGCGCACGCACACGCCGGCGCAGCAAACTTCCGGCGATGCTGTTCATACTGCTGATCGCCGCCGGGCTTCTCACGTTCGGAATACTTTTTATGCGCGATCATCTCCTTTTCGGCACGCCTGCCGCGAGCGCCGCGAAAAACGGCCAGTTCGATATCGACTTTGAAGAGCTTTCGGAGCTGTGCGCGGACTCCGGCGGGTCGTTCCAGGCCTCGGAGAGCGACCTTCAGGCTCTGCACGGCGCGGCGGAGGAAAACCCGAAATACCGCCGGGAGATAGAGTTTCTCGCAGCGCACATTAGCGCATATTCTCAGGACGCGGTCAACACCGCTGTCATCTCGCCGGAAAAGACCTCGTTCGTGCTGCTGGAGCCGTTTGCGGAGCGCACCTACGGCAGCGTCAGTCTCGACCCTTCCGAAACGAAGGGCGTGCCGTTTCTGCTGCAATATGACGGCCGCTGGGCGTTTCACCCCTACGGCAGCTCCGTCATGGGCTATACCGCCTGCGGACCGACCTGTCTTTCCATGGCAGCCATCGGCGTGACCGGCGACGGCAAGTACGACCCGGTATATGTCTCCGATTTTGCGGAGAAGGCGGGCTATTATGTCTGGGGCACGGGCACGTCGTGGCTCCTGTTCACGGACGGCGCGGCGGATCTGGGACTGACCGGGGTCATCATTCCCGCCGACGAATCCGTCATGCGCTCGCGGCTCGACGCGGGAGAGGTTCTGATAGCCTCGATGACGGCGGGCGACTTCACGAAAAACGGACATTTCATCGTCATACACGGCTACAGCGACGCGGGTTTCAGCGTCTATGACCCGAGCAGCGTGGAACGAAGCGGCCGGAGCTGGAGCTTCGGCCGCCTTCAGGGCCAGATGGCGCAGCTCTGGAGCATATCAGGCTGATAAAAAACGGCGGGACATGAGCTCATGTCCCGCCGTTTTTTATTC
>CAKSWM010000109.1 GCA_934511545.1 uncultured Oscillospiraceae bacterium
CCGTATTCAGCGCCGACTATACCTGGGATAACGCGAATATAAGCGCTATGAACAACGGCGGACATCTTGCGACGATAACCTCCGACGATGAGTTTGATACCGTCATTCAGCTGGCCTCGGCATCCACTGCCAAATACTTCTGGCTTGGCGGGCATACCGTCGATACGGGGAACGGTATATCCGCGTGGTGGACGACGGGCGAAAGCGTACCGGCGAAATACTGGTGCGTGGGAGAACCCTCCGGCTCGGATAATACTGTAGTTGAGGACTGCATAATGCTCTGGTATCTGGAGCAGTATGGCGGCTGGACATTCAATGATATTATGAATGACCCGATTGCCTATGTTAACTATTACAAAAACAATCTTGCTTATATTGTTGAATATGGGGACGGATATACCGGCAATGAACGTCCCTGAACTTACCGGGAGATAATAATGAAAAAGAGTTTTTTGGTTTCCGCGTTTGTGATCCTGCTGGTTCTGTTTATTATGTCGGCGGGCACTTATGCATTTCTCAGAATACGAGCCGCGGACAATACTGAAGCCGCTGCCGTATCTCCGACAATTACGCCCGAGGCCCAGACAAGCACGCCCGAAGTTCCGCCTCCGACCGAAGAACCGGTTCAGGAGAACACGCCGGAGCCGGTTGCAACAGAACCTCAGCCTGACTATTCACAGCGTGCACAAGAGATATTGGACGAACTCACGCTTGAAGAAAAAGTCGCGCAGATGATGATAGTTTATCCTTCCGACTGGCAAAGTGAATGGACTGTCGGCGGGCTTGTATATTCAGAATCGGATATTCCTTCTCGCGAAGCGGTGATCGAAAGCATCAATGATTATCAGTCTAAGGCGTCCATCCCCCTGTTCATCTGCGCCGATGAGGAGGGCGGTGCTGTAAGAAGGACTAGGAACATAAGCGACATTCCCCAAATCGAGTCGATGCTGTCATATAAGGACGACGGCGTGCAGAAGGCACACGACAATGCATTCACCATTGCTTCTTATATGAAGGAGCTCGGCTTCAATCTCGACCTTGCTCCGGTAGCGGATGTTCATACAAATCCCAATGACACCGTTATCAATACCAGAGCGTACAGCGACGATTTTTCCCAGGCGGCAGAGCTTATTCCGTACGCCGTCAAAGGTTTCCACGACGGTGGCATCGCCTGCTGTCTGAAGCATTTCCCGGGGCATGGCTCGGCCGGTGCCGACACTCATTACGGACCGGCGGATGTTTCGAAAACCAAGGAAGAACTCATGAGCGAGGATCTGCTTCCCTTCATCTCCGGAATAGAGGCTGGCGCCGATATGGTAATGGTGGCACATCTGACTATGACCGAGATCGATAAGGACAGAGCCGCTTCCCTTTCGGCGAATGTTATTACAGGACTTCTTCGTAAAGATCTCGGCTACGACGGTGTGGTCATTACAGATGGGCTTGGCATGGTTGCGGTTTCCGGGAACTATTCCGCCGATGAGATAGCGGTCATGGCGGTTCAGGCAGGAAATGACATTCTTCTCGGGCCGGAAAATGTCTCTGCAGCGATCACTGCCATATCAAACGCAGTCAGGGACGGGACGATCGAGGGATCGCGCATTGATGAAAGCGTTTTGCGGATACTTGAGCTTAAACTCGAAAGAGAGATTATTAAATAGGGGGATCAATTATGGCGATAAGAATATGCCCCAACGGGCACAGATATGATGACCAGCGAAACAGCGAATGTCCGATTTGCAGCAGAGGCAGGATCGCAGATATGGACGCCACGGTAGGCGCATACGGTTCGGGTATCCGCGGCTCGCTGCCGCAGGAACCTTTCCCGGAGTCTGAGCTTGACGCTACGATCGGGGCATATGGTTTTTCATCGACTTCGACGTCTTATTCTCCGGCAAAGCCTTCTGCCGGAAGTGTGGGCAGGACACTTCCTCTTGACTTTTCTGCGGAAGATGACGGCCCGACCATATCGGCGTTCAATTACGGAGTGGAAAAGAGTTTCTCCCCTGTTGCCGGCTGGCTGGTATGCATTGATGGTCCAGAAAAGGGACGCGACTTCCGCCTTTACACCGGGCGCAACTTTGCCGGACGTTCCCCGAAAATGCAGATCAACATAGCCGACGACCCGCAGATAAACAGAGACGGTCATTTCTCCATCGTATTTGACCCCGAGTCGAAGGCATGGTTCATCATTTCGGGAGCTGGAACGGTCACCTATCTGGATGATGTACTGCTTGAAGGTGCGCGTCCGCTCCGCGATATGGCAAGGATAAAGGCTGGCAGCAGCCAGTTCTGCTTCCGCTCTCTGTGTGGGGAGGAGTTCTGCTGGTGAAAAAACTGACGGGATCGATGCTGGCGGTTTTGCTCGCATTCACTTTGTCGGTGACCGCCATGGCGGTCGATATCGAACAGATCCAGGCGATCATGCCGAATGCCGATATCTATTTTTATGATGAGCAGCTTGACAGCAAAGAGGCAAACGCTGAGGATATCAGCGTCTATCTTGATGAAAACAGCGTTGATATCGTTTCACTTGAGCCTGCTGTGTCTTCCGACCGTGGGACTCTGTATGTTTATCTTCTTGATGTCTCCGCGAGCATAAATAGAAACTATTTCTGGGATATCAGACAGGCTATCCTGAACAACCATTATCGCATAGGTGAAAACGACAGTATGGCGCTCATCACATTCGGAGATGACGTTAAGGTTGTCCTGAACGGCGGAGATAGCTATGAGGAGGTCGAGGCGGCTGTTGACGGGCTGGAATGCCGCGACATGTCAACTCACTTTTACGACGCTATCGACAAGCTGATAGAGCTTTGCGAAGGTGTTGACGGAAAAAGAAAAATCGCGATAGTTGTCTCTGACGGCGTTAACGACGCTGAGGCCGGGACCGGACCGACGCGTACCGAGCTCGTTGACAGGCTGAAGGATGCAGGTATCTCGCTGAATGCAATGTGTGTCGATGCCGCAGGCAGCACGGACCATAATGACGCCGATATAGATGAATTTGCGTCCCTTGCCCGGATGAACGGCGGAGAGCTCTATATGTTTGGAACACAGAGCGAAAACAACGCCGCAACGGCGCTGGATGAACTGTTCGGCACGGTGTCTGCCTGCTGGCTCCTGAAGGTTCGCGCCGCTTCCAATATTGCGGACGGCAAAGAACACAGCTTCAGGGTCAGCGTTGGAGATTCAACGGATAATTATCGCCTTGTTCTTGACCGTTGGGAACCTGACGATGCCGCTCCATATGCGGCTTCCGTCCAGTATAACAGCGATAAGGTGACGCTGGACATAGAGTTCAGCGAGCCTGTTTCCGGTGCCGACAATCCGGCTTCATATGACCTTACAAACAGTGAAAACGAACATATATCCTTTGCAGGCCTGACCGTATCAGGAAATAAAGTCTCTCTGTCCTTTTCCGAAACGCCCTTCAACGGTACATATTATCTGAGCATGAACGGTATTTCGGATATATCAATGGAGAGTAATCCGCTGTCCGGCGATACTGTTGAGGTAATTATCGAGACGGGAGCGGAACCGCAAAAAGAGCTTCTGCCCCTTTGGGCGTGGATACTGATAGGCGCGGTGATCCTGCTGCTGGCGGTTGCTGCAGCGTTTGTTATAATCAAAAACAGGAAAAAAACCGTTCTGATAACTCCGCCCGAATATCGCCCCGATGAGACCGGACATATTCGTATCAAGCCCGGAAGCGGAACGCGGGTCGGCGTCGAGCTTGCCGACGGGCGAGGCTGGCAGCAATACTTTGAGCTGTCTGTGGGAAGCAGCGTTTTTGTAGGAAGAGGCGAAGAAAACGACGTTATCATCGACTTTGATAAACGTGTATCCTCACAGCATTTCTGCCTTGAGTATGAAAACGGCATCCTCTATGTGACCGACCTCGGATCAAGGAACGGAACATTTCTTAACAACATTGCCATCAAACCTGATACACGACACAATCTGGATGTCGGAGATATCATCAGGTTCGGCGATTCCAAGATGACGATCCGCGCCATAGCGATATAACATTCAGCGTCATCAAAAGGTTGTGCTTCTATGACTCTAAAAGAAACAGCATGGCTTATTGCCTGTATTCTTTCGGCAGGATATCTGGTGTTCTATATCATATTTGCCGCTGTAAGAAAAAAGATGTCGGCCAAAGCGACTGCCGGGTTTGATCCCATACCTGCCGAAGAACTGTGGAGCAATACAGCGATGCCCAAAATAAAGGAAAGACGCCGCCCGGACAGCTCCATCTCATTCTCGTCCGGAAACATGACGGCGGCTTTGGCGACTTCCATAGGAGGGAGACAAAGCCAGCAGGATCGTGTAAATGTGTCTCCCCTTGCGCTTGAAGACGGCAGCGGCATTTACGCCGTGCTTTGCGACGGTATGGGAGGTCTTGCCGGCGGCGAAAAAGCAAGCTCGCTTACAACGGAGATACTGAGCGACGCGCTGTCGGGCGCTCTGCCTTCCGATGCGCTGTACAGCACCATATGTGCGGCGATGAAAAGCGCAAATGAACAGGTATCCTCGCTGTACGGCGAAAACGGCAGACCGCTCAATTGCGGAACTACCGCGCTGGCGGCTGTTGCGGCAAATAACGAGCTTGTCTGGTGTTCGGCGGGCGACAGCAGGATATATCTTTTCCGCGGGGGAACACTTTACCAGCTGACAACGGATCAGGTATTTATGCTCCGGCTTATGGATGAGGTCAATTCGGGCATGATGACGCTTCAGGAAGCGCTGTCGCACCCAAAGCGCGATGCGCTTATAAGCTATATCGGCTCGGGAGAGCATCTTGTTATCGACCGCAGCGCTTCGCCGGTTTTGCTTGCCCCCGGAGATATCATTCTTCTTACAAGCGATGGTTTATACAAATCACTTACGGATCAGGAGATCTCGTCCATACTTTTTGACTGCGGATCAAATCTAGAGCGCGCGTCGGTCGAGCTTGTCGAGACGGCGATCGAACACGGAGGACGCCGCCAGGATAACACAACGGTAGCGTTGATAAGAATTAACTAAAGGGAGGAAATATACGTGAACATCCAATGCAGCAATGGCCATTTCTATGACAATTCCCAGTTCAGCTCCTGCCCGTTCTGCGCCAAGGTCAGCCAGAATGCAAACCCGGCGGACAGCTATGACAAGACTGTCGGCTTTGCGGGAGGAAACATTTACGGCGCATCGCAGCAGAATTTTTCCGGCGGCGGATACGCAGCAGGCTATACCCAGGCGGCTACCCTGCCCGGATTTGGTCCTGAATCGGAAGTGTCAGCGACTGCACCGGCTGTCTCTGCCGATGATAATGACAAAACGATCTCTGCCGTCAATACCGGATATGGTGTTGATCCCGTGGTGGGCTGGCTCGTCTGCATCGAGGGCGCGGCAAAGGGCCGTGATTACCGCCTGATCGCCGGCCGGAATTTCATTGGCAGAGGTGACGCTATGACCGTTTCAATAAAGGGAGATCGCAGCATCTCG
>CAKSWM010000110.1 GCA_934511545.1 uncultured Oscillospiraceae bacterium
GTCCAGCCGGGGGCGTAGCGTCCGAACACGGTGAAGGTCCCGCGCGGGGTGCAGTCTCCGGCGCCGGAACCGCAGAGATATTCGTGTATCAGCGTCCAGTTACCCTTTGAGCCCTCGAAAATATTGACGCGCTGATATGTAAGGTTGACCCAGATTATATATTTCGAGGTGCTGGAATAGCCCTTGGCATTCATCCAGATCGTCTTGGTCTGCTGGTCGTAATCATTGTCGAGCGCCCACTGGAGAGTGTAGTTTCCGGCATAGCGCGAGGTAACGGTCGAGAGCACACGGTTGACCTCGTAGCGCTCGAACCATGCTTCGTCGTGGTTTTCGACCTCAATAACGGCAGAGGCGGACAGCTGCTGCACCTCGCCGATCTCCGTGGTATTGTCGAGGACGTATTTAAGCTCGCTGGATGCAGCCATATCGCGTGTATAATTGAAGTTATAGGTTATCGTGCTTACGCCGCCCTCGGTAACGGTAATGGCCCCGGTGCTGAGCACCTTGCCGTCGAGATACCATGTACCGGTGCAGGCAACGTCCTTGCGGACGTTTTCGAAGGTGACGGACGCCTTGAGCGTTTCGCCGGCGGGCAGAAACTCGGGGCAGTCGAGCACAAGACTGACGTCACGTATGCCGGGGTCGCGGTCATCGACGAAATTGCCGTAGGTCAGCTTGACATCTGCGTCCAGCGCCTCGAGCGTGTAAGTCTCGGCATAGCCGGAGCCCTTTACAACGACTCCGGAGCCGGAAACGATAAGGTCGGTGACATTGCCGTTCACTATAACGGTGTTGCCCTCGCCGCCGACGCGCAGAGTTCCCACCGAGATGCCCGGATTGACCGTTACGGTGTTGCCGCTTCCGGAGACGAGAACGCTTTTTGCGGAGCCGCAGATATAAACGCTGCGGCCGCAGCCGATCATCTCGACGGTTTTAAGACTGCCGCCCAGGTTTATGACGCCCTTGCCGTCGCCGACTGCGACGGTCTGTATGTCGGATGCGGAGTCAACGGTATAGGCGAGGTTTCCGCTGTTGTTTGCTATGACAAGACGCTCAATGCGGTTGCCGTAGAAGCTGGATACGCCGATCTGCTCTGAACGTATCGTGAGCCGCGGCGCGGTAACGCTGCGCAGGGTCACAAAGTCTGCGTTCGCCGCGAGCCACACGCTGCCGGTGAAGCGTGTGCCGTTCAGTTCCGCGTTTCCGGAGAGCACCGCGCTTCCGCTTATGCTTCCGGCGCGGTCAGAGCTGACAAAGTTCTCGGCCACGCGGTAAAGAACGGTGACAAACTCGGCGCGGGTTATGCCGCTTGAGAGCTGGAGCGAGCGGTTATAGCCCTGTATGTATCCGGCCTCGACAAGGGAGGCGATGATGCGGGCATCCTCACCGCCGAGGGCGGAGAAATCGGAGTATGCCGCGGCAGCCGTATAGTCGGGCTCCGCCATGGAGAGCTGGAACGCGCGCGAAAGCATCTTGAATGCCTCCAGACGGGTCATCGCGGCGTTGAGGTCGCCGGTCTTTTCACTTATCAGACCGAGATGCAGAGCCTGTCCCGCGGCTTCGGCATACCATTCGTTTCCGGAGAGACCCAGCCCGGCGACGCTGTCGCCCTTTTCGGCGGCGAGCACGCGGCAGAGTATGGTTATCATCTGAGCCACGGTGATGCGGGCGTCGGGGCGTATCGTGGAATCCTCGAAGCCCTTGAGAAGCCCGTCCGAATATGCCTTTTCCATCGTTTTTTCCGCCCAGTGGCCGGATATGTCCTTAAACCCGGAAAAGTCCGCGAATGCGCCCCCGGCGCAGCCAAGAACGAGCGAAACCGCTATGATGAGGGATAAAAGCTTTTTTTTCATGGTTTTCTCCTGCATTTTGTGGTTAAATTTTGCTATTATATAAATATATCTTAATATATACTTTGGCGTCAACAACAATATGAAAACAAAGTTGCCGGCTGGAAAAACAAAGCGGCGTGACCCCCTCCGGTCACGCCGCTGCTTTGCATTTGCCGAAATTTTTAAGCGCCTTTTTCACCGCGCCGATCACCGCGGCGAGAAGCACACTCACTATGGTCACCGCCGCAAAGAGCAGCAGCATCCCCGACATTCCCCGGCTGAAAAAGGCTATGGGCCTCAGCAGCTTGATAACGATGACGTGGCAGAAATAGACGTCCATGCTCACGCGCGAGAGAAACCCGACGAATCGGTTCAGCGTCCGGTGCTTCTTCACGCACGCGCCGAAGCCCAGAGCCGTGACAAGGATAAGCGGCGCATACAGAAACAGATGCGGCTTGACGGATGTGTCATATGTGGAAAGCGCCCGGCTCTCCAGAGCATATCCCAGTGCGGCCGCGGCGGACAGCAGAATAAGCAGCGGAAACCGCCTTTTTGCCCAGCGGCAGAGCTTTTCCAGCGCCCCGGCGGGAACACACATTCCCAGCACGAAGAAGTGTATCCAGGTCAGGGGCGACAGATACAGCAAATTGTCATATGGAAGCAGGTGCACTCCAAGACAGGCAAGGTAGGAAAACGTCTGGAATCCAAGGCCGACGGCGAATGAAATTATGGCCGCCGCGCATTTATGCCGGTCAACGAGCCTGCGAAGAAGCGGATACAGGATATACAACTGTACGATGACGATGATAAAATACAGGTGCGGCGCCGTGGAGCCTTTCAAAATACCTCTGAAGAATCCGGCAAAGTCCCATGCGGAAACGGCGGTACCGCGGCTGTTATAGGCAAAATATACCGTATACCATATGAGATATGGCAAAACGACCTTCTTCATGCGGCCTATGTAAAAGCTTCCTATGGAGTATTCGGTTTTTCCCATACCCAGCGCCGCGCCCGAAAGGATAATAAATCCCGGAACGCTGCATCTTGCCGCCTGATTGATCAGATATGCCAGGTTCATTCCGAACAGTGAGATCCGGCTTTCCGAGAAAATATAGGAACTGGTGATGTGTATAGCGATGACTGACAGCATTAAGACCACTCTTGCATAGTCAAGCTCCGCAATTCGTTTCTCTTTCATATTGTTCTCCGTGCACAGATTTAAGGCAGAATAATCATTTTAAATACAATAAAGCTTTATGAAATGTTAATTCATTTTTTATATATGTAATATTATACTTGTATTCCCTATATGTTCAAGTTGTTTTTTGTAATTTTGAAAAGTTCGTATACTTATATAAGGACTATTTTATGAGATTTGTCAAATATGCCACTATTTACATATGGCTAAATCAGACATATCGAATGAATAACAAACACATCCCCCGGTGGAGCCTTTCCACCGGGGGATGTGTGATTCCAGCTTATCTCGCAATTAGATTTTTGGCACGGGAATTGTCACCGGTCCGGATGCCTCAAGCTCCGTGGAACAAAGCCCACCCATTGAGTTGTCACCCCAGCCCTCAACAGTTCCGTCCGTTTTGGCCGCAAGCACTAGGTTTCCGTAAATACTGACGGCGGCTGCGCCATCCATGATTTTTTCGGGCTTGTCATAGCTCTCTCCGCTGCGCGGGTCATATCCGAGCACCCACAGCGCGTTGTCACCGGTTATGTACGTAATGCAGGAGCTGTATTGCGAAGACTCTCCCGCCGCGACATAGATCACGTCACCGGCGATTTTTTCAGGCTTCTCTCCGCCGTATTCGCCCCAGACCCACAGACTGCCGTCTTTTTTAACCGCCGCGGACGTCCGGCTTCCGGCAGCAGCCATAACGGTGTCTTTCATGACAGCGTCCTCTTTGCCGCGCTCCCAGAGCTTTCCGTCCGTGCCTATGGCCAGCCATGTTCCGCTGCCCGCGGATACAAAGGATATGCCGTCCATCAGCTTTTCCGGCTCGGTAAGTGATTTCTTGAAACTCCAGAGTGCGCCGTCATCGGATACCGCGAGGATGTCTGTCCCGCTCAGGTCGGCAGAGACGGCGCTTTCCATGAGCAGAACAGGTTCTGGCGCGCAAAAATCTCCAGTTATCGCGGGCGTTCCGAGCAGCCAGAGCGACCTGTCCTCCTTGAGAAAGAGCGCGGAGCTGTCGGTCGCGAAAACAGAGGACACGCCCTCCGTCACACGCTGGGGGTCCGTCACCAAGTGCTCCCGAACAGTCGAAAGGTCTTCCGTCCCAAGAGTATCCTCGGTTCCGAAATCTATCCCCCAATAATATGCGCAGCCACTTTCGTCAATGGCAAAGCTGCGGAGCATTCCCGCTCCGAGCGGAAAACGCTCCGGGAGTGAGACTTCGGCTTTTGTGCCGCAGCCGGAAATGAATATCAGCAATAAAACTGCCGAAAACAAAAATGCGGTGAATCTCTTCATGAGGAAACACCTCCTTCTGCGTCAATTAATGAAATGTACTGCAAATGTATTATGCATAAAAAGTATGAGCCAAAATTTCTGTCTTATCCAATACATAATATCCAGCAACTGTCGAAAACGTGACATTATACGCAACTATTGCATAAGACCCATAGTTTGTGTAAACAGTTCTTGAGAGATTGCTATATGTCATGTTTGTCGGCTCAAGACTATATGTTGATCCGTTCAATGACGAAAAGTTGCCTGACGAATCCGTAGAATAATATAAGGTGATGCTCCATACTAATTCTCTGGTAACAGACATGTTATTATGAGTAAAGGTAACATTTCTAGCTGCCGTATATGTCTGATTACCGCCTGTTCTCTCTATGGCACTGGAACCTCTTGCAGAAACTTCCCTATCACATGAGGTAATACTTGACGAAGTAAAGTTTACATCTTCTTGCATTGTTGTTGCTAAGTTTTTCAATATAAGGCTATCTAAGCTGCTAATATCTGATGCATAGAATTCTGCTAAATCAGATTCCGGAATTAAATCAACATCTATTGAATATGTCGTCTGCCCCTCGGTGTATGACCAGTTTTTCAGATACTCATATACTTCCTGCTGATGAGAAGTGTCTATATTATCGTATGCAGAAGCTGAAGCAATTGACACCATGCCGATAGCAAAGATTAATGCCAGAACCAACGCTATTTTACTGGTTTTTTTCATACTAAGCTCCTTTCAAGATCAAACGACATTTTTATCTGCATCATTCTTTCAGAAATCATAGCCCATTGGTATCCCCTCCTATTAGTGATACATGAGTGTTCCATTTCCCTATCAAGAAGTCTCGCAAACATTTTTTGAAATATCATTTAGTTTTGTCACTATTATATAATTATTCTCCTGCGGAATCAAGAATTGTTTGTAATTTTCACCATTTTTGTCTATCCTGATAAATTAGCCACGCAGTTATTGTCAAATATACCCTGCCGGTTTTTCCCTTTGCGCAGACAGGCAAAGAGATGATCTATCCATTGAAAAATAAAGAAA
>CAKSWM010000111.1 GCA_934511545.1 uncultured Oscillospiraceae bacterium
AGGTTCTGAACAGTGACCTGCTCGACGCCCATGTGACCGGCGCCGATCTTGCCCGGGAAAATGCGGCTGGGATCCGTGGAGGAGCCCATGGAGCCGGCGTGACGGTGGACAGGGCCGCCGCCGTGGGTGGTGGGAGTCCTCTGAGCGCCCCAGCGCTTGATAACGCCCTGATATCCGTGGCCCTTGCTGACGCCGGTCACATCGACCTTGTCGCCTTCCGCAAAGACGTCGGCCTTGATCTCGTCGCCGACATTCAGGCTGTCGGAATTCTCAAGACGGAACTCCTTGAGGTGCTTCTTGTAGCCGGTTCCGGCCTTGTCGAGGTGTCCCTTTTCGGGCTTGGTGAGCTTGCGCTCAGCAACATCCTCAAAACCGAGCTGAACGGAGGCATAGCCTTCCTTTTCAACGCTCTTCTTCTGGACAACGACGCAGGGACCCGCCTCGATGACGGTTACCGGAACGACCTTGCCCGCTTCATCGAAGATCTGCGTCATGCCGACCTTTTTGCCGATGATAGCTTTCTTCATTGTATTTCCTCCTTAAAGGTTATTGGTTACCTCGCATGGTCACGGAGCTTTCGTCCCGGCCAGAGGCTGGCAACTTAACCCGTCCGTATTCGCAAGCTACGGACATTGGGTCATTGATAAATTGTCTCCCGCACATATTTTAATGTGCCGGGCGCTGTGATTCGCTGTGGGTAAAGACTCAGAGCTTGATCTCGATCTCGACGCCGGCGGGAAGCTCGAGGGACATAAGAGCCTCGACGGTCTTCTGGGTCGGGTTCATGATGTCGATCAGGCGCTTGTGGGTGCGGCGCTCAAACTGCTCGCGGCTGTCCTTATACTTGTGGACGGCGCGCAGGATGGTGACGACCTCTTTCCTGGTGGGAAGGGGGATGGGGCCGGAAACCTGGGCGTCGGTGCGCTTTGCGGTGGCTACGATGGTCTCGGCCGCCTTGTCGATGAGCTGGTGGTCATAGGCCTTGAGTCTGATGCGGATCATTTTCTTTGCTGCCATACGGTGTTTTTCCTCCTGTACTTCGTACTTTTCTTTGCGGCATTGGGAACCGCGTGGTCAGTACGGATGAGACATTTTTTGTACACACAACCGTGCGTATCAGGCCCTGCCCGAAAAACAAACCGGCTTTTGGCCGGTTTCTCTTCGCTCAGGCGATATACGCCTGTACAAAAAGCAATCTCAGCCGCCCGATTACTTGCGGAGTAACGTCTCCGCAACGGACATGCTCCACGGAAGTTACCGGCGAAAACCGCCGCAATCTCCCGCTTCATCGCGTTTTTGCGCACTTCGGCCATGGCTTTGCCGCAGCGCGCCCATATAAGATAACAAATTTTTCGTGGACTGTCAAGCAAAAACTTCTCTTTTTTATAAAAATTTTCACTCGCGTTTTTGTGGGTTTTTGCCAAAGATTTTGGACCCGTATTTTGTATGCGCAAGGGTTTGAATATCACAAAATATACGCATTTTTCCGCGGAAAGCGCCCTCCCCGCCGTCCGGACAGACGAAAGCCCCCGCCTGGCAGGGACGGGGGCTCCGCTGTGAGGAGAATATAAATAAAAAGGATCGTTATGCCAGATCTATCGCCGCCCAGAAGCCCTCGAGCATCGCATGGCAGCTCTTGCGGGCGCGGACGCAGTCGCCGACGGCGACAACATCTTCGGCGGTGTCGGCAAGCGCATCGACGACCGCGGAGTTTGCGCGCATACCCATTGCGAAAACGACGCTGTCCGCGGGCGTGAAATGCTCCGTGCCGTCCTTGTCAACGGCATAGACGCCGTTTTTCTCAACGCGCGCGACCTTCCAGCCGGTGCGGCAGGTGATGGGCTGCTTTGCAAACGCCTGCATCATGCCCTCCTTGTGCATCCAGTTGGCCTCGGGCGCGATCTCCGGCTGCATCTCGATTATCGTGACGTCATGTCCGCGCTCCGCGAGGAACAGCGCGGTCTCGCAGCCGACCAGTCCGCCGCCGAGCAGGGCGACGTTTTTGCCGATCTTGTCCATATTGGTATAGATATCCAGCGCGTGCAGAACTCCGGGGTCCTTCAGTCCGGGGATGGGCAGCACCAGCGGCGATGAACCGGCGGCAACGATAACGGAGTCATATCCGCCCTCGCGCACAAATTCCGGTGTGACCTCGGTGTTGAGCAGTATCTTTGCGCCGGATTTTTCGGTCATATATACCAGCCAGTTCTTGACGCGGCCGAGATCGGCCTTGAGAGTGTCGTAATCGGTGAATTTCAGAAGTCCGCCGAGCGAATCGGTCTTTTCCGCGAGCGTCACGTCGTGGCCGCGCTGAGCCGCAGTGATGGCGGCTTTCATCCCGCCGGGGCCGCCGCCGACAACGAGGACCTTTCTGCGTTCTGCCGCGGGCTGTATATAGTTGCGGTAGCGCTGTTCGCGTCCCGCAGAGGGGTTGACGGCGCACTGGAAGTGCTGGCCGGTGTGCATTCCGGTAAGGCAGTCAAGGCAGCGCATACAGGGCGCGATCTCCGCGGCCCTGCCCTTGCGGGCCTTGTTCGGCAAATGCGGATCCGCGATCAGCGCGCGCACCATTGCAACGACGTCCGCCTTTCCCGCTGCGAGAATATCCTCGGCCATTTCGGGGTCGGATATCGCGCCGATGGTGACGACAGGAGTTTTGACATGTTTCTTTATTTCGGCGGCGTATTTGACGTTGACGCCGTGAGGCAGGAACATCGTCGGATGTGTGATGACGGCCTGGGCCTCCTCAACGTCGAGCGCGGCGGAGACGTGGATAAGGTCCACCTTGCCGTCGATGAGCTTTGCAAACTCAATGGCGTCCTCGATGCCGTATCCGCCCTCGATGCACTCGTCGCCGGACATGCGGTACTCGATCAGGAAGCGAGGGCCGACGCGCTGGCGGATGCGGTCGATGACCATCAGCGGGAAGCGGGCACGGTTTTCGATGCTTCCGCCGTATTCGTCTGTTCTGGTGTTGGTCAGCGGCGAGAGAAACTGGTGCAGCAGCCAGCCGTGGCCGCCGTGGACAAGGCACATGTCGAAGCCTGCGGTTTTGAGCAGCTCCGCACCGTCCGCAAAGCGGTCCGCGACCTCGTTCATGTCCTCTTCGGTCATCGCGTGGACGTGAACTCCGTCGTAATCGCGGATCATGTCAACCGGTCCGATGGGATATCCGCCGTCGTTAGCCTCCGGAACGGCGACGCAGCCGGCGTGGTTGAGCTCAAGGCTGGCCTTGGCGCCATGCTCGTGTATTGCCATTGCCATCTCCGCAAGGAATGGCAGATTCGGATAAGCGAGCGTAAAGCTGCGCGGGTTTGAGGCCGCGTGCTCCTTGTCAACGGGCGTATCGCCGATCGTGACGTCGGCGGCGCCGCCCTTTGCCTTCTCGGCAAAATATGCTATCATGTCCGGCGTCGGGAATCCCGCCGCGTCCATATAGCACATCATGTTCGGCGCAGAGAAGATACGGTTTTTGAATGTAACTCCGTTTATGGTAAGCGGCTCAAAAAGATGAGGATAGTATTTGTTCATCACGTTCCGTCCTTTCATGCTTTTAAACCATCGGTTGAATGGTATGAACAAATTATATATCCCGCGGCGGAAAATGTACAACAACAAAAAACGGATAGCGTCACAACTGCCGGACACGCACAACGGACAGCAAAAAACCGTGAGGATAAATTCCTCACGGTTTCAGTTTATTTTTTCTTTTTCTTCTTGCCGAACACGCTGCCGGCGCCGCTCTTCTCTCCCATGGTCTCGCCGAACTCGCGCAGCGCCTCCTTCTGGGCGCTCGTAAGGTTCTTGGGCACGGTTATATGCACGGTCACGAACTGGTCGCCGCGTCCCGATCCGCGCAGATGCGTGACGCCCTTGCCGCGCAGACGGAAAACGGAACCGGTCTGGGTGCCCTCGGGTATGTTGTATTTGACCTTGCCGTCCAGCGTCGGGACCTCGACCTCCGCGCCGAGCGCCGCCTGGACAAAGCTGATGTCCATCTCATAGAGAATGTCGTCGCCCTCGCGCTCGAATATATCGCTCTGGCGGACGCGGACATTGACCAGAAGATCGCCGGCCGGGCCGCCGTTCTTTCCGGCGTTTCCCTGTCCGTGCAGAGAAATGGTCTGTCCGTCGTCTATGCCCGCGGGTACATTGACGCTTATCCTGCGCTGTACGCGCTGCGTGCCGCTGCCGCGGCATGTCTTGCAGGGCTCCTTTATGATACGGCCCGTGCCGCCGCATTTGGGGCAGCTCACTGTCGTGGAGACCGTGCCGAACGGCGTCCTCTGCTGCTGGCGGATCGTGCCGCTTCCGTGGCAGTCCGGGCAGGTCTCGGGAGAGGTGCCGCCCGCGCAGCCGGAACCGTGGCAGTCCGGACATTCCTCTACCTTGGATATATTTATCTCCTTCGTGCAGCCAAAAGCCGCCTCCTCGAAGGTCAGCGTCAGCCCGACGCGCAGGCTGTCGCCCTTCTGCGGGCCGTTTCTTGTCCGGGTCGTACGGCCGCTTCCGCCGCCGAAAATATCGCCGAAACCGCCGCCGAAGATGTCTCCGAAAATATCGCCCAGATCGCTGAAGCCGGAGCCCGTCCATGTGCCTCCGCCGCCTGCGCCCGCGCCGTAATTCGGGTCAACTCCCGCGAAGCCGAACTGGTCATACTTTGCCTTTTTGTCGGCGTCGGACAGGACCTCATACGCCTCGTTGACCTCTTTGAAGCGGGCCTCGCATTCCTTGTCGTTCGGATGCAGGTCAGGATGGTTCTCCTTGGCCAGCTTGCGATATGCTTTTTTTATCTCATCGGCCGAGGCGCTTTTGGAAACGCCCAGTACCTCATAATAATCTCTCTTGTCTGCCATATATAGTATCACCTTATTTCACACTCCGGGCCGGGGCGGCCCCGGACGGGTGTTGTCTCGTTTCGCGCGGCGGCGGGCCGGCATTGCCCGCACCGTACTCGGTCTTTCTTTATCTCCGCCGCTTCCTCTTTCTTTTTGGGGCGCACGTATATTCACGCACGCGACGGCGTGCCGGTAAAAACCGGCCCGCCGCCATTTTGTGCTGCGGTGTATTTGATGCCGTCAGCGGTCATTTATTTGACTTATTTGTTGTCGTCGTCAACGACGGTGTAATCGGCGTCGTAATACTGCTGTCCGTTGTCGGTGGTCCCGCCGGCGGTGCTGCCTGCGTCCGCGCCGGGAGCCGCGCCCTGCTGGGCATAGAGCTTCTCGCTGACCTTGTAGAACACCTGGGTCAGGGCCTCGGTGGCCTCCTTGATGG
>CAKSWM010000112.1 GCA_934511545.1 uncultured Oscillospiraceae bacterium
CGAAAGGTCCTGAACGACCATCATGAGCTTGAAGGTCAGATCTGCCGTATGAACGGGGTGGAGACCGGTGTTGTTCGCATCGGCACCTTTTCCAGCGTTGCGATCAACTGGCTGCCGAACATCTTTGCAAGGCTGCAAACGGCCTATCCGGGGATCGAATATGAAATGCTTCTTGGAGACTACGACGAAGTGGAGCGCTGGATCGACGAGGGGCGTGTGGACTGCGGTTTTCTGCGGCTCCCGACATTATCAAAATTTGATACCAAACTGCTCAAGCAGGACGAATACAAGGTGGTACTTCCGTCGGGGCATCCTCTTGCGGAGAATGAAACCGTCGCGATCGAGGATTTGAACGGACAGCCGTTTCTTTTGCTGGAGCACGGAGGAAAAACCGAGGTCTCCGGTCTGCTGGAGAGCCGTCATGTTCAGCCGGATATCCGGTTTACAACATGGGATGACTTTGCCATCATGGCACTGGCGGAAAGAGGGCTGGGCATCGGGATCCTGCCCGATATGATCTTGCAGCGGGTCCCTTACAAAATTGAGATACGTCCCCTGAAAGAGCCGTATTACCGTTCGATCGGTCTGGCAATGAAGAACTCAAAGCACCTGACGCCCGCCGTTCAGAAATTCATCGAATACCTGCCGTTCCGCGAACCCGAACGGGAGTCCGCCGACCTCGGGAGCCGGTAGCGAAAATGCCCGGAAAACCTGCAATTGAGGGTTTCCGGGCATTTCTGCGCGCCGCGTGCTTCCGTCATATCTCCATATCCATGAACTCGCTGCGTTCCATGATCGCGTTAAGCACATCCAGAAGCGCATTCCCGCTCAGTTTTTGAGGCAGCTCCAGCTTCCTGAGCAGCTGCTGTCTGCGTTCGGCGGAATTGGGGGTACCGGTAAGTCCTTTGGCGTACATGTCCGCTTTGGTTATCGTCCCCGCTCCGCGGCTTTCCGTTCCGGCTGACAACGTCGCGCCGCTGCGCTCAAGCGCGGAGATAAGCACCTCCGGCCGCATACCTTCAACACCGAGAGTCCCCTCTCTGGACGGAGCGCTTTTACGCTTTTCTCTGCCCTTTATGTCGGGGATATATGCATGCTTGACAAGCTTTGGGTCAATTGCTCCCTTGAGATAATTCCGTATAACAAAGCCCGCGCCGTCCGAATCCGTAAGGACCACCAGACCGCGCTTCTGTGCAAGTCTGCGGAGAAGCGCAAGCTTCTCCCCATTTGAGAATATGCCAAAGCCTGAGGTCTCGATTATTACGGCGTCGAATATCTGACTGAGCGTATTTTTGTCGTAGCGTCCCTCTACGACTATTACCTCTTTGACCTTTATCATGCCGTCTCCCCCGCAGCTATGCGCATTATCAATTCGCACAGGAGCTCTTTGTTGTCGCCTCCGCCCGTTTTCATACGGAAGTCGGTCTCCGCGCACAGTCTTACGGCGTGGGACAGCTGTGTCTCCGTAAAGCCCCGTGACGAATTCAAAAGCCGCTCCGCGACGAAGTCAAATCTGATGCCGCAGGTCTCGGATACATAGCTCTTCCCCAGTTTCCTGTCCAGCGCTATCCGCGCGGCATAAAGATTCCTCATCTGTTTTCCCACGACCGCCAGGGTTTTGACCGGCGGTTCGTCCTTCATCTGCATAAGCTCGGAGAGTATCCCGACCGCCCCGTCAAAATCACGGGAGGCAAGCTTTTCCGTCATCTCAAAAACGCGCGCCTCGGGCAGATGATGCGCGACCGCGTCAATATCCTCCCTGGTCACCTCGCTGCCGCGGGCATAGACGCCGATCTTTTCTATCTCCGGTATCATCCGGTTCATCAGACTTCCGCTTATGAAGGCCAGATATTCCGCATCGCCGCGGGATATGCCCTTTCCCAGCGCAGCGAAACGGCGCTGTATCCAGTTTATGAGCGTTGAGCCGCCCTGTCGTGTGAAATTTATCACCTCTCCATACTTTTTGACCGCTTTAAACGCCGCAAGGCGTCCGTCAGGCTCATATTCCGCAGGCGGAATCAGGACCAGCGTACAGTAATCCGGTATGTCTGACAGGATCGCCGTAAGCTCCGCAGACTGGCTGTCGCGGAACCGGTTGAGCTCAAGCTGCCGGATCTCGACCAGAGTTCTTTCCGCAAAAAACGGCAGCGCATTCACAGCCTCGCTCAGTTCGGTCAGCGAAAGCCCCTCGCCATTGAGTCTGCGGTGGTTAAAATCGCACTCGCCGTCAACGCACAGCTTTTTTATCTCCTCAAAAAAAGCCTCCCGAAGATAGTCCTCCTCGCCGTACAGAAAATATACGCGGGCAGGCCCCTCTGCGCGCAGCCGTCTGCGCAGGGCGGCAAAATCCAGCTGCTCTTCCTTTGTTTTTTTCGTATTGTTCTTTGCCATTGATTACCCCAGAATAAATACAATATTTCCGGAAACATCCGTTCGGTAAACACTTCCGCAATAAGCGGCGAGCCGCTTCATCGTCTCCTCCGCCGGATGACCGTAAGAGTTTCCGGCGCCGACCGAAACGGCGGCGCAGTCCGGCATGAAGGCAGACAGAAGCGCCCCACCGGAGGACGTGTTTGAGCCGTGGTGACCGGCGACAAGCAGTTCGAGCCTTTCAATATCATACGCCTGCGCCATCTCGTTTTCAACGCCGAGTCCTGCATCTCCGGTCACAAGCATATCAAACTCGTCGATGCTCGCAAGATACACAGCTCCGGTCTCGTTCTCTCCCTCAAAGCCCGGAAACGCATGCGCGTCTATCCGCACATCACCGCAGGTGAATATGCTGTTGTCCTCAATATAAACGACCTGTGTTCCCTGCTTTTCACAGCAGGCAAGGATCGATCCAAGCCTGTCATCCGTATCCTCTGCGTTGCCGGGAAGCGCGAGCATCTTTACATTCATATTGGCGAAAAGCTCCTCAACGCCGTTGCAATGGTCTGCATGCAGGTGCGTAAGGCACAAGAGGTCCACATCACGCTGCCCCTCCGACAGCAGGAAACCCGCGCAGGTCTCCCCCGCGCCGCTTCCGCTGAAGCTGGAGCCGCAATCGATCACGACCGCCGTATCACCGACGGAAATGACAGAACACAGCCCCTGTCCCACGTCCAGGACAGCGGTCTTTCCGCGCCCTCCGCTCAGAATTATAATACCGCACAGGGAAATGACGGAAAGGCAGATCGGCAGGACAGGCCGGAAACCATCCTTCCTGCGAAAAACATATGTAATAATAAACATCACATACACGCAGACAAGCCACAGCGCGCCAAGGCCGTTTTCCGTATATATGACCGAGCGCGGCAGCCCTGCCACGGTCCGCACGACCCAGAACACGTAGCGTGCGGGGCATGACAGAACAAGAGCAAGAGCCGAACCGGCCGCACTCCACAGGCAGCAGACAAACAGCACAACCATTCCTCCGCAGAAAATATATGACACTATCCACAGCGCCATCAGATTCGAAACGGCCGAATACAGCGATACGCGGCCGAAAAGCAGCGCGATGAGCGGCGTTGTGATCGCCAGCGCGCCCGTCGAGCTGGAAAGGTTCGACACGACAAACGAGCATACCGCCTTCCCCGCCTTCTTTTCCGAAAGCCGTTTGACAGCCGCGGTTCCCATGACATAGCCATAACATCTTTCGCTCAGCAGCTCGATTCCCAGAATGGAACCGAAGCTGAGCTGAAGAGAGCCGGAGGCGCAGGCCGCGGGGTTTACCGCAAGCAGCAGCAAAAGCGCCGCTCCAAGGCTGGTCAGCGGATCGTTTTCCCGTTTGAGCATCGGAGCCAACAGCAGGAATATCTGCATCACGGCCGCGCGGATTATGGAAGCGCTGCCGCCGGTCATAACCGTATAGAGGATCACCAGCGGTATCCCGATGACCGCGCTGCGCCTCAGCCTGCCGGTAAACAGGCGGATAAAGCTGAGGAAAAACGACAGGTGCATTCCCGATATCGCAACCACATGCAGAAGGCCGGAATTTGCCGTTGCGTTATACAGCTCTCTGTCGGCGTTGAAGTCCTTTCTGTCCCCAAGCAGCAGCGCCTTGAAAAACGGCGCGGTGTCGCCGGGAAAGCACTCGTCCACCCTGCCTGCGAGATAGTGCGCAATGTACGCGGGAATGAATCTGGCGCTCCTTCCGCGTTCAATATCCGCCTCCGCGCTTTTCACATATGCGCGCAGATATACGCCGCGAGAGGTATAGTCGTCTATCTTTTCTCCCCTGCGTGACGACGCGGAGGCAAAGCGCAGTTCCGCCGTGAAGCTGTCTCCCGGAGACAGCTCGGGCAGAACGTCATTACCGTCATAGACAACCGTTTTGACCTTCGGCACATTTTCGCCGTCGACATACGCATAAAGGCGCGTATAGGATCCAAAATCCTCGCTGTATCCGGCGGCCGTCACGCTGACGACCGCGCTCGTTCCGTCAAGCGCATCGCCCGGCGCGATGAAGAGCCGATAGTGTCCCCAGCTCCACAGAAAACCGGCGGCGGCTGAAAGCGCCAGTATCGCCGCTCTCCTGCTCGCATTGCCCCGCAGCAGCAGACAGCAGACGGCGGCAAGCACAAGTCCGGCGGCAATTACAGGTCTTGCAGCGGCCGGGACAAGATACTGGGCTGCAAACACCGCGGCGGAATACCCCAGCGAAACCAGAGCAAGCTTACGCACGTCTTCGGTTATCGGTCAGGCCGAGAATGTAGTCAACGGAAACGCCGTACAGCTCCGAGAGCTTAATGAGCGCCCATACCGGGATCTCGCGCACTCCTTTTTCATAGCGCCGGTAAACCGTCGTGTGCATATTGAGATACTTTGCAACTTTTATCTGAGTCAGATCGTTGTCTGTTCTCAAATCTTCTATTCGTTTGAAATACAACTGTATCACCCCGGCAAAATCGTACCATTTGGTATCATCCAGCCGGAAAAATCGCACCATACGGAGCGCATAAGGTGCAATTTTTGGGCGGGAATGATCCCGCCCAAAAAACTTTATAAGCACTTATACGAGTTTTTCGCCCAAATTCTTTCCGCCGAGAATGTGGAAGTGCAGATGCGGCACGGTCTGTCCCGCATCCACGCCGCAGTTTGAGATAACTCGAAAACCGTTTTTAAGTCCCTCGCTCTCCGCTATCTGCCCGATGACCTCAAGGCAGCGGGAAGCGGCTGCGGAATTCCCTTCATTTATATCGGCAACGGAGCCGATGTGGGTTTTGGGGATCACAAGGACGTGCACCGGAGCCTGGGGATTGATATCGCGGAAAGCC
>CAKSWM010000113.1 GCA_934511545.1 uncultured Oscillospiraceae bacterium
TTGTCCGTATGCACCCCGGAAACCGTCAGCTAACAGTTGATAAGTAAATTAGTTCCTTATCACTGTTAAGCCAACAGGTACCTCCCTTTTTGCAGTCTGTCACTTGCGCCCGCGGACGCTATTTACCGATCACCGCTTCCGCGCAGCGCAGACCGTCCACCGCGGCGGAGACGATGCCTCCGGCATATCCCGCGCCCTCGCCGCAGGGATACAGCCCGGCCACGCCGACGGAGGCCCTGTCCGCGCCGCGCAGTATGCGCACGGGCGACGACGAGCGCGTCTCCGGCCCCGTAAGAACGGCCTCCGGCGCGTCGAATCCACGAAGCTTTTTGCCCAGCTCCGGTATTGCCCGTTCGAGCGTCGCACTGATTTTTTCCGGGAACAGCCCGTGCAGGTCACAGAAGCGGACCCCCGGCCTGTACGTCGGCGAAACGCCGCCTTTCCCGCCCGTTCCGAGAAAATCGCCGACGGTCTGCGCGGGCGCGCGGTAATCGCCGCCGCCGAGGACAAAGGCGCGCTCCTCGATCTCCCGCTGCCAGCTCATGCCGCCCAGAACTCCGGGACAGGGAAAGTCCTCGGGCCGCAGCGTCACAAGAAGCGCGGAGTTCGCGTTTTCTCCGCCGCGGCCGGAATAGCTCATGCCGTTTGTCGCAACGCGCCCCGGCTCGGACGCCGCCGCGACCACATAGCCGCCGGGACACATACAGAATGTATATGCGCTCCCGCCGTCCTCAAGCTTGCAGTTCAGGCGGTATTCCGCCGCGGGCAGCTTCCCGCGCGGCCTGCCGTACTGCGCCCTGTCGATAAGCTCCTGCGGATGCTCGATGCGCACGCCCATCGAAAACCCCTTCGGCTCCATCGGCACGCCTGCCGAGTGCAGCATCTCGAATGTGTCGCGCGCGCTGTGGCCGACGGCAAGCACCGCGTCCCGGCAGGCAAGCTCATAGCGCCCCTCCGGAGAGCTGACGGCAAGCCCCGACAGCGCTCCGTTTTCGAGTACAAGGCCGTCAAGCCTGTGCGAAAACCTGACCTCTCCGCCGAGCTCCAGCACCCGCTGCCTCAATTCGCGCACAACGCGAAAAAGAACGTCCGTCCCGACGTGCGGGCGCGCGTCATAGGTAATGCTTTCCGGAGCTCCGAACCCGTGCAGGCGCGAAAGGACCCAGCCGATGCGCACGTCATGCGTGCCGGTGTTGAGCTTGCCGTCGGAAAACGTGCCCGCGCCGCCCTCGCCGAACTGTACGTTGCTCTCAGGATCGAGCGGACCGCCGCGCCAGAAGCCTTCGACCTTTTCCCGCCGCCTTTCAACGCATTCGCCGCGCTCGAGCACGATCGGGCGAAGCCCCGCCTCCGCAAGCGCCAACGACGCGAACATCCCCGCCGGGCCGAACCCGATGACGACCGGCCTGCCGCTCCGCGGAGCGCAGACAGGCGGCGAATACGGCTTTTCCTCGAAACTCTCGCATTTATCACAGCGCAGGAGCGCCTTTTCCTCGCCGCCGGAGAGACAGACCAGCAGCGTGTAGTTGTAATGTATGTCGTTTTTGCGCCTTGCGTCCAGCGCGCGGCGCTGTATGCGCAGATATGCGATACTTCCGGGCTTCACCCCCAGCATCTGCGCGCACTTTTTCAAAAGCTCGTCCCTCCCGGCGGCGGGCGGCAGCTTCACATCTCTCAGCCGCAGCATCAGACCCGGCCTCCCGCCAGACGGCCCGACGCCCACGCCCACTGGAGGTTATAGCCGCCGCAGTCTCCGTCCACGTCCAGCACCTCGCCGCAGGCATACAGCCCCGGCACGAGCCTGCTCTCGAGCGTCTCCGGGTCAAATTCCGCCGTTGAAACGCCGCCCGCCGTGACCTGCGCGGACTCAAAGCCCGCGACCCCGGTTATGCCGAGGCGGAAATTCTTTGCGCTTTCCGCCGCCCTGCCAAGCTCCGCGTCCGTCAGTGTCTGCATGGGAGAGCCCCCGCTCACCCCCGCGTATTTGACGAGCATTCTGCCAAGGCGGTTGTGCACGGAACCCGTGAAAAGCTCCTCCGCTTTCCTTTGGGCAAAGCGTTCCCGCGCGGCGGAAAGATAGCCGAACACTTCCTCCCGCGTGAGCTCCGGCAGGAAGTCGAGTACGGCCTCCAGCCCGTCGCCGTTCACTGCGGCGGCTCGCGAGACCTCAAACACGGCGGGGCCGGACAGCCCCGTCTCCGTGAACAGGACCTCGCCGCGCGTCTCTGCCAGCCTGTGCCGTCCCCCCATGATGCGGACGCACGCGTCCGCCTTGACGCCCTTGAGCGCGCGCGGATATTCCGGCGCCGTCTTTATCTGGGTCAGCGCGGGATAAAGTCCCGTTCGCCTGTGGCCCATGCCGCGCAGAAGGTTATATCCGTCCATAACGCCGCCGAGCTTTGACCCGGCCGCTCCGCCGCAGGCCACGATGATCCGCTCGCATTCAAATATCCCGGCGTCAGAGATGACCCGAAAGCCCCTCTCCCCGCGCTCTATCGCCTGTGCGCAGACGCCGAGCCGAAGGTCGATATTGTCCCTTTCCAGCGCAAAGCGCAGCACATCCAGAACGCTGCCGGCATGGTCGCTCATCGGATAAACGCGGCCGGAAGGCTCCGTGACCGTGCGCAGTCCCAGCCCCTCAAAAAAACGAAGCGTGCTCACGGCGTCAAAGCGCCTGAGGGCGAAGCGCGGAAACTGCGCGTCCGCGCCGTGATAGCGTCCCTCCGGCCCGGACAGGTTCGTAAGGTTGCAGCGTCCGTTGCCCGTTGAAAGCAGCTTGCGCCCGACGCGCGACTGCCTCTCGAGCAGGGTAACGCGGTTGTCCGGTTTTTTCGATGCGGTTATTGCGGCGGCCATGCCGGAGGCTCCTCCGCCGATTATAACGATATCTGCCATATCATAAAACTCCCAAAGCCGCCGGCATCGTCTCCGCCGGCGGCAGACTTATCAGTTGTTTATCTTCACCTGAGGGTAGGACGGGTATACGCCGTATTCGTCGAACTTGTCGCGCACCGTTTCGTTCAGCGCGTAATAGACCGGCCAGTAATCCGCGCTATTGACCCACGCACGCAGAACATAATCGATGTTGCTGTCCTTATACGCCGTCAGATGCACCTCGGCGGCGGGCTCGTCCAGCACACCGGGCACGGCCTTTGCCGCGGCGAAAAGCGCGTTTTTGACGCTGTCGGTCGGGCAGTCATAGGCCGCGCTGAAGGTCAGATCAACGCGTCGCAGCGGCTCCTCCGAATAATTGATGATCTTTGTGGCCGTTACATCGCTGTTGGGGATAAAAACGCGCCGGTTGTCGATGGTCAGGATCTGTGTGTGAAAAAGGCCGATCGCCTCGATCGTGCCGGAAACCTCGCCGATCTCGACAAAATCTCCGCCAACAAAGGGCTTTGTCGCCAGTATCGTCGCGCCGGAGAAGAGATTGGACATGATACCCTGTATCGACAGGGACAGCGCCAGACCCGCAACGCTCAGCAGTGCAACGAGAGAGGCCGTCGGAATGCCGAGAGTTTCCGCGATTATGACTATCGCGATCGCCCAGAGCATTACGGATATGATGGAGCTGATAAAGCTTTTGAGACCCTTTTCAAGCTTGCTTTTCTCCATGATCCGCGCAACGAGCTTCCTTATGATCCTGATGGCGATCAGGCAGAGGATAAAAACGACCGCGGCCGCAAGCACCGTTGCCAGCGAGATCGAGCCGATCTTGACGCCGTCAAACACCTCAAAAATTTTCATCTTTCGTTTTCCTCCGTGTTGTAAATCGTCTCATTATAGCATGGCAGCATGAAATAAGCCATAAAAAAGGGCGCGTTTGTAAAAAACGCGCCCCCGGTTAAGGCAAAATATACTTTTTACACGCCAAGAAGCGCCGCAAGGACGATGGACATATACTTGTCGTCCGCGCTCGCGCTGCGCGAGGTCAGGATGATGGGCACCTTCGCGCCGCACACCGTGCCGCAGGTGCGCCCGCCGCCGGTCGTCGTTATGCTCTTTGCAAGCACGTTGCCGACAACGATATCCGGCACTATGATTATATCAACGTCTCCCGCAACGGGGCTCTCATAGCCCTTAATTCTCGCCGCCTCGGCATTCATGCACAGGTCATAGGATATCGGACCCTCGACGATGCAGTCTTTGATCTCGCCGCGGCTGTTCATCTCCTTGAGCTCGTGTGCATCAACGGTCTCCGGCATTTTGGGGTTCACGTTCTCGACCGCCGCAATGACGCCGACCTTCGGGCACTCGACTCCGAGCTTTCTGAAAACTTCAACGGCGTTATTAATGAGTATCTCCTTCTGGCTGAGCGTCGGATAAGTCATGAGTCCGACGTCGGTGATCCCGAACACCTTGTGATAGTTCGGAGACTCCATCAGTGCGACCAGCGACAGGGAACCGTTTTTACGTATTCCGGTATCGCGGTTGAGCGCCGCCTTCATGAGCGTCGCCGTCTCGAGCTTTCCTTTCATGATGCAGTCGAGCTGGCCGAGGTTGACCGCCATCATGGCCGCGGCAAGCGATTCGGCCGTGTCTTCCGTGTTTACGACGCGGGGCACGGGCAGTTCGGTTATGGAGGTCCATATCTTTACGATCTCTTCTTCACGCCCGATAAGAGTGGGAATGACCAGGTTGTCGCGTACCGCTTCCACAATGGCCTCAAGCGTGTGCGCGTCCTGAGCCTCGATAACGCCGAGACGTCCCCTCTTTTCACTGCCGTCGATCATACTCCTGATATCCGCAAAGCTTTTCAAGGCGAAACTACCCTTTCCATATATAATAATATTTTGTCTGCATTATCGACATTTAGTTCTGTTATTTGAATTATATCATGTATAACATCTTATGTCCATATATACAGGTCAAATAGTCCTCCCGAAAACAGCACCAAAGCGTGGCAAATCTGCAACAGCCGTGCATTTTGAGAAAAATGCAGGCACGGTCTGTTCCGTGCCTGCACTGCTGATTATTTTATTTCGTTCCGAAAATGCGGTCTCCCGCGTCGCCGAGTCCGGGAATGATATAGCCGTGATCGTTCAGGTGGCTGTCCTTTGCGGCAACGAAAATATCGACGTCGGGATGCGCCTTCTGCATCGCGGCGATGCCCTCCGGCGCGCCGATGATGCACATGAGCTTGATATGCTTGCAGCCGTATTTGTTCTTGAGGAAGTCGCAGGCCGCGATCGCGCTGCCGCCGGTGGCAAGCATCGGGTCAACAACGATGACCTCGCGTTCG
>CAKSWM010000114.1 GCA_934511545.1 uncultured Oscillospiraceae bacterium
AGGCAACGAGATAGCCAACATGGTGACTCACATAATCGGCGGAGCTCTCGGTATAGTCGTACTTGTATTTTCGATAATAATCTCCGCCCGGCACCATAACCCATGGGGCGTTGTCTCCGGCAGCATTTACGGCGCTTCAATGATATCGCTGTACGCCGTCTCAAGCGTTTACCACGGTCTGCGCCCCTGTACCGGCAAAAAGGTGATGCAGGTCATCGACCACTGCACGATATACTTTCTGATCGTCGGCTCGTACACACCTATTTTGCTCGTCAGCCTCCGCCCCGCTTATCCGGTCCTGGCCTGGGTCGTTTTCGGCGCGGAATGGTTTCTTGCGGCTTTTGCCGCCGTGTTCACGGCGATCGACCACAAAAAGTACGGCACGCTTGCCATGATCTGTTATATATGCATGGGCTGGCTTATAATCGTCATTCTGAAGCAGACGCTGGCCGTGCTCGGAACGGCAGGCTTCCTCTGGCTTCTGGCCGGCGGCGCTGCATATACCGTCGGTGCGGTACTCTACGGGATCGGCAAAAAGCACAATGTGTTCCATACTGTATTCCATGTGTTTGTTGATATCGGCAGCCTTCTTCAGGCGGTCTGCATACTTTTTTACACTCTGTAACCGTGCTTTCCCGCGCTCGTTTTCCGCATTATTCCCAGTCAAAGCCGATATTTTGCCAATAAAACAATTAATCATGTGTTGCAAACGCACTGATTTGTGACTATTTCGGACAACTCAATTAATACACTTTACACAAGGCAACATAAAGCTTATAATTATTGTCAGTGTAATGTCGATAGCACTATAATCGCAGCACCAATTTATTTAGGAGGAAATCTTAGATGGAAGAACTTAAGAACTTTCGCGTAGATGAGCTCAGAGACCCCGTATGGTACACCGAAACCATGTGGAAGCGCGGCCTGACCGCATTCCCCCCGGCAATCGTCACCTGCGCCATCACCGGCGGCAACCAGGGTAAGGAAGCCAACCCCGCTCTGCCCGAGACCATCGAGGAGCAGGTCGAGAGCGCTACCGAAGCCTACAAGGCCGGCGCCGCTATGGTTCATATCCACACCCGTAAGCCCGACAACCTCGGTCAGATGAGCTGGGATCCCGAGCGTTACCTCGAAGTCAACGCCAAGATCCGCGAGAAGTGCCCTGACCTCATCATCAACAACACCAACATCTGCGGCCGCGACTGCAATGTTGATTCCAAGACCCTGAGCGATCCTCACACCGAGATCATCGCCGGCCGCGCCGAAGTCGGCTCCGTCGACGTCTCCTGCTACTTCTCCAGCATCCCCATGAAGCCCCGTGAGCCCGATCATCCGGAACCCTGGACACTGTATCACGGCTACTGCATCTCCGACGGCGATGTCGAAGAAGCTCTTGAGAAGATGAAGAAGTACGGCGTAAAGCCCGAGTTCGAGTGCTTTGCTCTGTCCGACCTCCAGTATGTCCGCACCCTCGTCAACAAGGGCTGGACTGACCACATCGGCGGCCCCAACTGGATCTCCATGGTTTACACCACCGGCTCCAACTGGAACCTCCCCATCTTCATGGAGACTCTGAAGCAGTGCTGCCCGAAGAACTCCATGCTCAACATCATCGCCACCGGCGCTCAGCAGTGGGCAGTTCTCGCCCAGGCTCTGGCCTATGGCTTCAACATCCGCGTCGGTATGGAAGACAACGTCCGTATCGGCAACGGCAAGAAGGCTGACAGCAACGCTCACCTCGTTGAGAACGCTGTTAAGCTCGCCGACCTCATGGGCCGTCCTGTCGCCACCTGCGAGCAGGCTCGTGCAATGATGGGTCTTGGCGCTCCCCGTTCCTACAAGGAGTTCTACAAGAAATAAGTTTGTTTTTCAAACAGCTTTCCGCCATGGCGAATATTCGCCATGGCGGTTTTTTCAATATATGCGAAAAAAGGTCTTGAAATATACCGCATGTCGTGCTAGAATATCGGTTGTCAGTTTGGAAATAATCGAAAGGATTGAAAATATATATTATGAAAATAGCAATCACGATCATTCAGCTCCTTACCACGCTCTTCCTTACGGCCGTCGTCCTGCTCCAGTCCGGCAAGCGCAGCGGTCTGTCCGGCGCGATCGCCGGCGGCGCCGATACGTTCATGACCAAGACCAAGGCAAAGACCTGGGACGGCAAGCTTGCAAAAATGACCAAGTGGGTCGGACTTGCTTTCGTTATTCTGACGCTTATTCTCAACCTCATCTGAAACTGATTTTCCTTATATGCCTTGACATGGATTTCATGTCAAGGCGTTTTTTCTTTTCCGGTATCGCGGCCCGCTCTGGCCTGTATTAACGCAAACTTAACATTCACAGGCTTTTGGACTTAACCTTCGGCGGATACACTTGTTGGGTGAAACGGAGGAGATCTGATGGATATTTTTTCTTTTTTAATGCTGTTCGGCGGTCTTGCTTTCTTTCTGTTCGGAATGCATCTGATGTCATCCGGGCTTGAAAAGCTCTCCGGCAGCAAGCTGGAGGTCGTGCTCAAAAAAATGACCTCCAACCCCTTCAAAAGCCTTGCTCTCGGCGCCGGGATCACGATAGCGATACAGTCCTCGTCCGCTGTGACTGTCATGCTTGTCGGTCTTGTCAACTCCGGCATCATGGACATCGGCCAGACCATAGGCATCATTATGGGCTCGAATATCGGAACGACCCTCACCGCCTGGATACTGAGCCTTGCCGGAATAGAGAGCGACAGCGTCATCCTTAATCTTCTCAAACCGAAAAACTTCTCCCCCGTCATCTCCCTAGTCGGCATAATGCTGCTTATGATGAGCAAAAAGCAGCGCAGGAAAGACGTCGGCATAATAATGCTCGGCTTCTCCGTCCTCATGTACGGAATGGAGCTGATGAGCAGCTCGGTGGCTCCTCTTGCGGACTCGCCCGCCTTCGCCGGACTTCTGACGGCATTCCGGAACCCGCTTCTCGGCATAGCCGTCGGCGCGGTGTTCACCGGCATCATCCAGTCCTCCGCCGCCTCCGTCGGAATACTCCAGGCGCTGGCGCTGACCGGAAGCATCACATACGGCATGGCGATACCCATAATCATGGGCCAGAATATCGGCACCTGCGTCACCGCGCTGATATCCTCCATCGGCGTCAACCAGAACGCGAAGCGTGTCGCCGCCATACATATCAGCTTCAATGTCATCGGCACCATTGTATGCTATACGCTTTTCTTCATAATAACCTCCCTGTTTTCTCTTTCGTTTGTCGATCTTCCCATCGGCGCCGCGGGTATTGCCCTGTGCCACAGCGTTTTCAACATTGCGACCACGGCTATCCTTCTTCCCTTCACGGGAGCGCTTGAGCGGCTGTCGAGGATACTTGTGCCCAACACCAAGCAGGCGGAAAAGGAAGTCCTCATCGACGAAAGGCTTCTGCGCTCCCCTTCCTTCGCGATAGCCGAGTGCCAGAACCTCACATTCGCAATGGCCAAAACTTCTGAACAGATAATCCATACCGCCCTCAGCCTTTTTGAAAACTGGAATGACGAGACCTCGCATACCGTCAGCGAGCTTGAGGATATGCTGGATCATTACGAGGACGAGATAGGCTCCTTTCTTGTTCAGCTGTCGTCCAAAACGCTTTCGGACGCGGACAGCTGCACAGTCTCAAAGCTGCTCCACTCTATCGGCGACTTTGAAAGGATCGGCGATCACGCCGTCAACATCCAGGAAAGCGCCCGGGAAATGTATGAAAAGGAGATCCTTTTCTCGCCTGCCGCCGCAGAGGAGCTCGGCGTCATAACCTCGGCTCTGTCCGAAATACTCTCGCTTGCCGTGCGCGCCTTCACGGAGGACGACACGGAGCTTGCCTCCCGGGTCGAGCCGCTCGAGGAAGTCATTGACGATCTTGTGGAATCCGCGCGTATGAGACACATCGCCCGCCTGAAGCGCGGCGAATGCACGATAGAGCTCGGCTTTGTCTTTACGGACATCCTGACAAATATTGAACGCGTGTCGGACCAGTGCTCCAACATTGCCGTCTGCGTTATTGAGATACGCAAAAACGCCTTTGACACCCACAGCTATCTGCACGACGTCAAAGCCGCTCCCTCTTCGGAGTTTTCGGAGTGCTTCGAGCAATATCACAGGAAGTACATGCTGCCCTGACTTCGCAAAATAATCGCTGTTTTGCAACCTGACTGTTGACAAGCACGGTGAACTGTGTTATATTTCCGTCTGGAAAAGACCTCTTTAATTCGGTACAGAGCTGCCGGCAAGGTGTCATGAAAGATTGGGAAAACTGCGGCCCAGCGCCGCTTCCAAGCCTTGCCTTTTATTAAAGGGCAAGGCTTTTTTATTGACCGGAGGTGTATGACTTGGAACTCACTTTCAAAGCGCAGATCATGGACAAGGCATCCTTCGACCGCACGCTTGTGCGCATCGCTCATCAGATAATCGAGAAAAACCATGGGACCGATGATCTCTGCCTTATCGGCATCAGGACCCGCGGTGTTCCGCTGGCAAGGCGCATCGCAGAGAATATCCGGATCATAGAGGGAACCGAGATACCGGTCGGCGAGCTTGACATCACTCTCTACCGCGACGATCTCTCCACCATAGCGGACGCCCCCGTTGTCAGCAGCAGCAATATCCCCTTCTCCGTTGAGGGCAAGACCGTCGTACTTGTTGACGACGTCATATACACCTGCCGCACGGCGCGCGCCGCGCTCGACGCTGTTATGACCCTCGGCCGCCCGGCCAGGATCCAGCTTTTCTGCATGATAGACCGCGGCCACGCGGAGCTCCCCATAAAGGCAAACTACATCGGAAAAAACATCCCGACCTCCCAGAACGAAGTCGTCTCCGTCAAACTTGACGAGACCGACGGCGAAACAGGCGTCGCGATCCTTGAAAGGACAAAATAAAAAGCAAATAAATAAAAAAGATAAAGGAGCAAAATAATATGGATCTCATCTTCGGAATCAAAGACAGGCCAAAGTTCGGCCAGATAGTTCTGTTCGCAATACAGCAGCTTCTGGCTATCATCGCCGCAACGATCGCCGTCCCCGCAGTCGTTAACAGCGCGACCGGCAGCGAGCTGACCGCCTCCGCCGCAATATTCGGCGCCGGCTGCGGCACTATCGTCTACCTGCTCTTCACCAAGAGCGGCAGTCCCGTTTTTCTCGGAAGCTCCTTTGCTTTCATCGGCTCCATGTGCTCCGCTTTCGGCGGTGCAGCTT
>CAKSWM010000115.1 GCA_934511545.1 uncultured Oscillospiraceae bacterium
CACAAGTGCTTGGTCAGAGCTTTATATGTACGCCTACCAGGGCGAAACCAAACTTGATACGGATTGGATATCCGACGATACCAAGGAGGACAGCTATGACTCCCTTGATATCCTGCCCGGAGCAAGCATCATCTGCTCTGAGGTATTCGCTCTTACAGATGACTCTCCATTGGAGCTGTTCATTTGTGAAGACTGGGACGTCAACAAGATTGAATGTGCAAAGGCAGTCTTTGACGTTTCCGCCAATACTGCCGCGGGTATCGAAAACACTTTTGCCACTGTTTCTGACCCCACCTGGACCGACAACATGACCGATGAAGTCACATGGGAGGATCTCTATGTATTCATCGATTCCGCCGAGTTGGCCGACTCCTGGTCCGGTGAGGATGACCTTGTCCGTATCTACTTCAACTGGACCAACAACACCGACTCAGCCACCAGCTTCTGGATGGAGACCACCGTCACCGTATATCAGGACGACGTTGCGCTCTTCTCCGGATATCCAAGCGAAAGCCTTGTCTCTGACGATTTGTATAGCTCGAACATCGAGCCGGGTGCATCCAAAACCGTCAGCAAGTGCTTTGAGCTTCGCAGCGATTCTCCCGTTGTCGTCCTTGTTTACAACTGGGCAGCTGACGAATACATAGGCTGCACCTTCACTTTCAACTCATAATCACCTGATACGCAGAAAGGGGAAGCCGCTGGCTTCCCCTTTTTCCCGTTTGTGCACAGTGTATCCGCACGGCGAAAATACCGGAAAGGATGCGGCTCGGCGCCGCGTCCTTTAATTTGTATGTTTGTTTATCTGACGACGCCCCTTATCAGAGGAGCTGTCGGTTTGGCCTCCGCTCCGATATTGAAGCACTCTCTGAGGTGTCCGCTGACTGCTTCGGCGTCTTCCATGCTTCTTGCATGGATCTCCGCAATACACTCCCCGTCCTTCACGGCGTCTCCGCTCTTTTTGCGCAGCACTATGCCCACCGAGAGGTCGATCTCCTGTCCCTTAAATGTCCTTCCTCCGCCGAGCTGTGTACAGATGCGGCCGATATCGTCGGCTTTGATCGAGTTTACATAACCCTCCGTATCGCTGAGCAGGTCATACACCGCGTGAGCCTGCGGCAAAAGCTTTGTATTATCAACAGAATCGGGATCTCCGCCCTGTGCCGCGACGAACTCTTTGAGTTTACATAATGCTCGGCCGCTTGCTATCGCGCCAAGCAGTTTTTCCCTGGCATCGGCCTCGTTTTCGGCCTCTCCCGCCTCGATCAGGATATTCGAGCCAAGCGCAAGACATATCTCAAGTATGTTTCCGCCGCTCTCGCCGCGCAGAACGCTGATCGCCTCGCGCACCTCGAGCGCGTTGCCAATATTGTATCCGAGCGGTTCTTCCATGCTCGTCACTATCGCAACGGTCTTTTTGCCCGCACTTTTTCCGACCTCGACCATGTCGCGTGCAAGCGCAAACGCCTCTTCCTCCGTCCTGCAAAAGCTGCCGCGTCCGGTCTTGACGTCGAGGACGATTATGTCCGCGCCCGCCGCGAGCTTCTTGCTCATGATGCTGCTGACGATCATCGGTCTTATGGCGACGGTCGCCGTGACGTCGCGCAGGGCATAGAGCTTCTTGTCCGCGGGGTCAAGGTCCGCCGTCTGAGCCGCTATCGCAAAGCCGACGTTTTCAACGTTTTCAAAAAACTTCTCGCGCGTCAGCTCGACCGAAAATCCGGGAAAGCTCTCCAGCTTGTCGAGCGTTCCGCCCGTAAAGCCAAGGCCGCGTCCGGACATTTTTGCCATTCTCACGCCGAGAGAGGCCACCAGCGGACAGAGTATCAGAGATATTTTGTCTCCGACGCCGCCGGTGCTGTGTTTATCGGCTTTTACGCCGGATATGGATGACAGGTCCAGCGTTTCGCCGCTGTGAAGCATCGCCATGGTGAGCGACAGCGTCTCATCCTTTGTCATACCGCGGAAGTACGTTGCCATAAGGAACGCGGACATCTGGTAGTCCGGGATCCGCCCCTCGGTATATTCCGTTATCATCCATTTTATCTCTTCATCGCTCAGGACTTCCCCGTCCCGTTTCTTTTCAATAAGCTCTGTCATCAGCAAAGCAAACGCCCCCATTCAGGTTTTTTCACCATGTACGCCGGGCACGGACGTCAAAACATTTTTGTCCTTGTATTATAGCATTATTCCGCGGGGATTGCAATCTCATCCGGGCTGATAACGGCATACCTTTTGCCCTCGATCAGCCGCTCTTCACCCGCCGCGATCCCATCCCGCCACGGCATGGCCAGCAGCGGCGGGCTTTCAAGGCTGACAAGCGTACCCTCCGGCACCGGAAACCATATCGTATCCGCCGTTCTTTTTTCTGTCTCCGGTTCCGGACCTGCGGCGCACTCCGGCTCCGGAGCACTCTTTTCCTCCTCCGGTCCTGCCGTCTCTCCGTCATCAGCCGCATCCGCCCGCGGGGCTTTTCCCGATTCCGCGGCACATACGATCTCGCCCGGCATCGCCTCCAGCGCGGAACGGCTGAAGCATTTACGCAGCCGCAGACGTCCGTTTTCCGGTATCATAACGCCAAGGCGGCCCTCGCTGCCGTCGGACCCGAAAACCGAAAGCCTGACAAGCCTTTCAACGTCCTCGCAGTCGGCTTCAAAGACAGTCATCAGCCCTTCTCTCCATACCGAAAGCGTTCCCTGGTTCCTGCCGTCTATAATTACCGGATATTCTCCATTCATAAAAAACACCCCCTCCGCACAAGAATATGCTCGGAGGGGGATGATTATTCAGGCCGGTACGGCGGGAGCCGTGCACCTGCCGTTCCTTCAGCTTATCGTATACGAGCCGCGCACTATCACCTTGACGGTCGCCGCCGTTGCCTTGATGCCGTTTCCGCCGATCGTGACCATGTAAAGGTGGTTCGTTTTCAGAGCGGAGCCGTTGTTCAGCGACGAAGCATCGGTCGTATCCACAAGTCCCGGGGAGTCGCTGGCCGAGACGCTGGCAGTTCCGATGCGCAGCATGATCTCGCACCCGACCGCACCTGTAAGCGTCTGTCCCTTGGCAAGCGTCACGACCGTGTAGGTACTCGTGCCGCCGTTTGAAGAGAGCGCCGTTTCGAGTTCATCGCCGAACTGCTCCAGAAGCTGCGGCGTCAGCGTTTTTTCAAGATAGCTCAGCGTGATGAGCGGATCGGAGCTCGTTCCGAAGGACGTTGCGGCATATGCGCTTACCCCTGCGATAATGACAACTGCAAGCGCTATCGAAAGTATCGTTATCAGCTTTCTGTTTTTCATATGTATGCTCCTTGTTTTCCCCGAAGAGCGCCATTTTGCGGCGCTCTTTGGAGAGTTTTTTCCTGTCTCAGCCAAGACCGAAGCTGACTGCGATAGCGTTATCGACTTTGTTCATCGTCGGCGCATCCAGCCGCCCCATCTTATCCTTGAGTCTTGATTTGTCCAGTGTGCGTATCTGCTCGAGAAGAATGACGCTGTCACGCGACAGGCCGTAGCTTTTGGCTCCGAGTTCGATATGCGTCGGAAGTCTCGCCTTGCCTATCTGGGACGTTATGGCCGCGGCAATGACTGTCGGACTGTGTTTGTTGCCCGTGTCGTTCTGAACTATCAGTACCGGCCGCATCCCGCCCTGCTCGCTTCCGACGACCGGACTCAGGTCTGCGTAATAAATGTCACCGCGTTTTACGACGCTCATGTAAATCATCTCCGATGAATGATGGTCGCCCGTAACATTATATTCTTATGTAGGGCGCTGTTATCATTCTCTCACATCGGAGGGCATTTTATACATCAGTCGTCATATACTCTCGGAACGCGCGGGGAAACCGCGCACAGAAGCTCATAGCTTATCGTTCCGCACTTTTCCGCCAGTTCCTCGACCGGGATAAAACCGTCGCCGTCACGGCCGAAAACCGTTGCGGTATCCCCGGCTTTAACGCCCGGAACATCGGTAACGTCCACCATGCACATATCCATGCATATACGGCCGATCTGTTTGCAGCGCTTTCCGTTTATTAGTACCTCAAGTCTGCCGGAAAGACTGCGGTGCAGTCCGTCGGCATATCCGACCGGCAGCACGGCAACGCGCATATCGCGCTGTGCGACAAACGTTCTGCCATAGCTTATGCTGTCCCCGGCTTTATGCTCCGTTATGACGGCTATGCGGCTGCGAAGCTGCATGGCGGGGCGCAGATCGAGCTGCCCGTGCTCCGCGGCGGGATAGCATCCGTAAAGCGCAATGCCGGGCCGCACCATATCCAGATATGTTTTTTCATAGTTTATCATAGCTCCGCTGTTTGTGCAATGGCGGATTTCAAAGTGATGTCCGGTCTCGCGCTCAATGCGCCTGGTCGTATCCAGAAAGCGGTCAAACTGTATATCCGTAAAGCCGTCGCCGAATTCGTCCGAAACCGCAAAATGCGTAAAAACTCCCTCGTAAATCAGGTTCGGCAGGCCGACAGCCTGCTTAATCTCCCCGAAGGCTTCGTCGTCACAGGCGCGGAAGCCTGTACGTCCCATGCCGGTCTCAAGCTTCATATGTACCTTCAGCGCAAGCCCCGTACCCTCGAGCATACGGGAATACTCCCGCGCAGTCTGTATGTCGCCGACAGCCTGAGTTATCCTCAGCTCCGCAAGGCGCCGGGCGCACTCCGCCGGGCTGGGCCCGAGGATCAGTATCGGAAGCGTTATCCCGCAGGCGCGCAGCTTTGCAGCCTCGTCAATGCAGGCAACGGCAAGATAGTCGCAGCCCTCCTGTTCGAGCATCGCTGCCACCCGCGCGGCTCCGTGCCCATAAGCATCGGCCTTCACCACCCCGAGAAAACGACAGCCATCAGGCAATTGCGCGCGCATGTTCAGGTAATTATGCTTTATGTTCTCCAGGCTTATCTCCGCCCAGGTCCTTTTCTTCAGTTCATTCATATTATGTCAACCTCTGATCCAAATATCGTATGTACAGGACACTACCACTTTACCACCGTTGTCAAGCTCTGCATACACAGGCGCGTGAAGCTCCGGATCGATCCATACCGTCAGCACCGTCTCGTCGGAGACCCGGAACTGCGCGGTGATGCACTCGATACCGAGCATTTCCTCCCGCCATACCAGCGTCTGGAACCCGTTCGTCAGCGTATCC
>CAKSWM010000116.1 GCA_934511545.1 uncultured Oscillospiraceae bacterium
CTGACACGGCAAACCAAGCCCAGCTCCTTCATAAGCCGCTGGACAGTCTTGTGGTTCAAAGGCATATTTCGGCTGCGAAGTTCTGCTGTGATGCGGCGATGGCCATATCTTCCTTTGTTTTCATGGTAAATTGCCGTGATTTCTTGTTTCTCTGACTCGTACTTATACACCTGCTTCATCCGTTTCAGATGGTAGTAGAAGGTTGCACGAGGCAGTTGAGCGATTGAGAGAAGAATGTTGGGTGCGTGTTTTTGCCTTAGCTTCTGAACTACCTGCGTTTTCTGCGCTGGCGTCGCTCGTCTTCCAAAACCAAGGCTTGCAAGTTTTTAGGTATTCTACCTCCGCACGCAGACGCTGAACCTCTGCCAGCAGGTCATCTTCTACTTCTTTCGGCAGCTGCTTTGCCGGACGGCCCTTGCTGCCGCGCCCGCACCGTTCGATGGCTAACCTTCCGTTCCTTCCTCCAGATAGATTCGCTCCCAATCTTGGATACGGTGATGATTACTTACCTCAAATTGACATGCTGTTTCTCTGTAACTAAGCTTTTCTTCCAACATTGTTTCTATCACGGTCTTTTTGAATTCTGCTGTATATCGTTTGTTTGGAATTCCTTTTGGCATAATAAAGCACCCCATTTCTTAGTACAAGTATTTTATCATACTTGTCTAACAAATGGGGTGCGGTTCAGAGCCCGTGAGGGCTCCTTTTGATATTATTATTATTTAATACAGCCTTACTCCGTAGATCTGCTGGCCGCGTGTGCCGACGACGACCGTGGTGTGATAGCAGATGGGCGAAGCCTCAATGTTGCTGCCGAGGTTTATCGCATCCAGCCGTGTTCCGGTCAGACCGTCTATCAGATACATATAGCCGCCGGTCGTGCAGTAGAGAAGATAGCCGTTGCCGTTTTCGTCATATATATCGACCGGTGAGGACCAGCTGTACATGTCGGACTGGAACTCCCAGGCGATCTCTCCGGTGTCCTTGCGCAGAGCGGCAAGCTTGCCGCCGCTGCCGTTCGGGTTTCTGGCGATGGGGACAAAGATATAGTCGCTCAGAGCATTTTTGCCGAGAGCTATCGTGCCCTGAACGCCGCCGGAGGTACCGGAAACGGTATAGCAGTTATAATCCGTCTGCCAGACGATCTCGCCCGTCTGTGCGTCGATCTTCCAGACCGGGATCACCGCCGTGCCGCTTGCCGGGGCGCGCCAGCCGGCGTGGAAAGATGTGCTTATATATACGTAGGGATGGCCGTTTTCGAGCTCCAGAACGGGGGAGCAGTTGGTGTCGTCGAGCACGTTCTGCACCCAGTCGAGAGTCAGTGTGTTCAGGTCAAGGCACATGAGGATGCCGTCGTTCGTGGCCATTATGATATGGCCGCGCCATATAACGGCGCTGTCCTCCATGCCGAGATAGCGTCCGGGGCTGTTGTGGCCGTAATAGCGCCATTTGACGATGTTGGACGGAGAAACGGAAACGGTCCCGGCCTCGCTGTCGAAAACAGTGTTCAGCTTCATGATATAGAGGATGCCGCTTTCGCCCGGATAGATGAGCTGGTCGGTTTCCGCGTCCACGAGCGGGGACCCGTCGAAGAACGAGAGGTTGCCGCGGAGATTGAAGCTGTCGTCGTTTCCGAAGGTATACATCGTCGAGCAGTCCATGAGATTTATGATGAACACGCGGCTCTTGCCGTTATAGCTGTCGTATCCGGAGCCGAGGTAGAGTATCGGATAGCCGCGCGGGTCCAGAGCGCCCGCGCCCTTGAAGGTATATCCGAGGTACAGCGCATCGCGCGTATAGCTGCCCGTGTACAGATCAAGGAAATATACATAGCCGCCCATGGTGGCATAGACGACCTCGCGCAGATCATCCGCGTCTTTGGCCCAGTCATACATGTTCATCTTCTGGCGCAGCTCTTTCGGCCAGTTCATGACGAGGGGCTGGCCGACCCAGCCGCTGCCTGTCCAGGTCTCACCGTCGGGCGCCGTCAGCGCGGAGGTGGAGGTGACCCAGTAATCTCCGAAAATCTTTTCGTTCAGGCTCACCGTTCCGAAGCTTGCACCGTCGCGGAAGTTGTTGCCGCGGAAGGTGACGATGCCGTCAACACCGGTATAGTCGCTGCCGTATCCGAAGTCGATAGCATCCGGGAGAGTGTAGCTGTCTACGACATTGCCGTCCACCATTATGCCGGTGCTCTCTATAAGCGTCCATGGTGCGGTGGAGTCAACGTAAGCCGGGTCAAAATCGGGCAGAGCCTCGACCGGCTCATCTGTCGGCACGGGTTCCTCGGAGGGCTCGGGTTCGGAAACCGGGGCCTGTGTGGGCTCGATGTGCTCCGGCACATCCTGTATGCCGCCGGGAACGGTCTGCGTGACGGAGGCGGAAGCTTCCTCCGGTATGGCGGAGGCGTTTTTATAGACCAAAAACGCCAGAACGAGTATCAGTATAAAGAGCGCGGCGGCGCCGAAGCTGCGCCCGGAGCGCGTCTTTTTTTTCTTTGCCGGAGGCTGTCTGCTCTGCATGTTTGTACCCACCAGTCATATGTGATATTCCGCCGCCGGCCGGCAGGGGCAAAACCGTGTCTGACGCCGCTGACCGACGGTAAAAATATTATATAGGCGATACCGCAAAAAAGCAAGAAATATGTGTTTGTTCGACCTGCCTGCATTGACGCGCGCCGAGAAAACTGATATATTTGTTTTCGTTTGATTAAAGTGTTTTCGGAGGCTTGCGTAAGATGCCAAAACCCAAAAACGGCGCGCTGATGATATTTTTCGGCGCGCTGATGACGATGTTTCTCGGAGTTATCTATGCCTGGACGATGTTCAGAGTAGAAATAGCGAAGGTTTTTCCCGGCCTGACCGCCGCCCAGCTCTCGCTCAACTTTACGATCACGATGATCTGTTTCTGCCTGGGTGGATTTCTCGGCGGCAGGCTCTCTGCAAAAAAGTCGCAGAGCGTAAGCGCGCGCGTTTCCGCGTTTATGCTGCTTGCCGGATTTATGGGAGTCTCGTTTATGGGCTCCGTGCCGCCGGGGGCGGCCCTCTCCGTCATGTACATATGCTATGGCGCACTGTCCGGCCTTGGTGTTGGCATCGGCTATAACGCCTGTATAAGCGCCGTGTCGCCGTGGTTTCCCGAAAAGCTGGGGCTGGTCTCCGGAGTTTTGCTTATGGGCTTCGGCTTCGGCAGTCTGCTGCTCGGCCTGCTGGCGCAGAGCCTTGCCGCGTCTATCGGCGTGTTCTGGGTGTTCAGAATATATGCCGCTGCAATATTCGCAGTGCTTTTCACCGGTTCCTTCTTTATCAGAAAACCGCCTGCCGCCCAGGGCAATAGAACGTGCGGGGACGGGCACAGCCTGACTCCCGGGCAGATGCTTTCCCGCCCGTCCTTCTGGGTGTACTTTCTGTGGAACACGGTCATGTCCTCCGCGGGGCAGCTCGTTATAAACAGTGCCTCCGGTATCGCGGTATTTTTCGGCGCGGCCGCTGGCTTTGGACTCGTGGTGTCGATATTCAACGGTGCGGGACGTCCTCTGACAGGAGCCGTGATGGATAAGGCCGGCAGGAGCCGCGGCATGCTCATCATGAATATCTGCCTTATAGCCGCTGCGGCAATGCTTCTGGGCGCCGACGCTTCAGAAAATCGTGCGCTCGTCATCGGCGGAATGCTGATCGTCGGCGTCTGCTACGGCGGCGGTGTTACCATAAGTGCAAAGGTGATAAACGACCTTTACGGTCCGGAGCATTATGCCGTGAACTTCAGCCTGTCAAATTTCTGCGCGATCCCGGCGGCATTTATCGGACCGCTTCTTTCCGGCGTGCTTCAGGACCGCGCCGGAGGGGCATACGGCAGCACCTTTATCATGCTGCTGATAATGGCCGTCATTGCACTGGCGGCGTTGTTTGTTCTGGAACGGCTCATAAAAAGAGAGGGCAGGGCCTGAAAAAAGAAAATGGACGATGTGTTTTGACACACCGTCCATTTTTGCGCTTATGTGCTGTTATATCATTCGCCGCGGTAATCGGCCAGTTCTTTCCGGAACTGCTCGGTCTTGTCAAAGCCGCAGCCGAACATCTCCGGGCAGAAGCCGCGGTAGACACACTCGCGGACCATGCACCGGGCAAGCTCCGGCTCGCATTTTGCAACCTCGTCCTTGACGAGCTGCCAGGCCTGACGCGTCTCGGGGCTTGCGCTTGAGCAGAGCCTTTTGCGGCTTATATTTATAAGAGCCTGCGCGTCCGCCTCACACTCATGGGTAACAAACTCGCCCTGACCGAGTTGACTTCTGTCGACTCCCGTCCTGTCGGTGCGCTGGGTTTTGACGAAATGCTCGATGCCGACCTTGTGGCGCACAAAATGCACAGACACCCAGTAGGGGAGTGCGCCCCAGCGCCAGGAAAACTTGAGCTTGCGTATCGGCGAGTGTTCACATTTTATGAGCTTGAGCTTCCAGTCAGTGTCAGGATATTTGCCGGTACGTTTGCCGATGGTGTTCATCGTCGCGTCCTTGACCTCCTGCCAGTTATCCTCGTGCTTGAACCATAATATTTCCATTTCCGACACCTCGATTTCGCAATTTATACTATTATATCATACATGAAGGAATGTATTCAATAGTTTTGTCGTTGCCACACCATTCATATTGTGCTAATATTCAAATCAGACATCCTACTAACGGGCGACAGGGGCAGACACGGCTTTAACTTTAACGCGCAGAAATGTGTCCATACAGCGTCAGACTATTGTCAACCAATGGTAAAATCGGTGAAAAAACAAAAAGGCTGCAAAAAAATATGAAGAGAAAACCGCATCTCACATCCGGGCGAAAGATAGTTTTGTACTTTCTTGGAGTCATTATGGCTGGCGCGATACTTCTGTCGCTGCCCATCTCTCGGAATTCCGGCACGAGCCTGAGCTTTCTGGACGCACTGTTCACCGCAACGAGCGCAACCTGCGTCACGGGGCTGGTCGTTACGGATACGGCAGAGACCTTCAACACATTTGGGCGGATAGTTATCCTTCTAATGATACAGATCGGCGGTCTTGGCGTCGCCGTAATGGGCGTCGGCGTGACCGTGCTTGCAGGAAGACGCGCCGGACTGCGCGAGCGCGACCTTGTAAAGGAGTCATGGAATGTT
>CAKSWM010000117.1 GCA_934511545.1 uncultured Oscillospiraceae bacterium
CTACCGACTGAGCTATACCAGCGTTTTCTGTTTTTTACAGCTTTGATATTCTAGCACATACTGCCTCGTCTGTCAACGTTAAAAATTTTGATTTCCTGCATCCGGGTGCTGGAAGCCATCCCTTCATTTTGATATTACAAGATGTATTTTTGAAATTTTATGCTGCATCCGGCTGCGCTAACTTTGTATACTCAGTTGTTAAAATATATCGCCAAAAGCGAACGCAGTTTACATAATTTCGCTAATATTATCTATCTTACGGCCTTTTTCGATTTACATAATTCTTATGCACCGGCATTGTTTTCAGAGAGTTATAAACATTTTCAACAGGGTTTTCAACACTGATTTTTCCTTGATAGCTCTAAAGCACAAGCGAAATTGCCTATATTTAGCAAATCCTGAAAGTGCATCACAATCTTTTCTTCATCGTGCAATATGGTTTACATAACAGCATTATTCTCTTTTTATCCGCGTATGCTGTCATTTTTGCAGGATTAATTCCATCTCTGCAGGCTCACCTCGACATTTTGGAATCTTCCCGCAGCGAGACAAAGTCATCGCCGCCCACGATTATGTGGTCCAGCAGCTGTATCCCCATCGGCATGAGCGCCAATTGTATCTTCCTTGTCAGGTTTCGGTCATCCTGTGAGGGTATCGCAACTCCGTCCGGATGGTTATGCGCCAGCACCACCTGAGTCGCGTTGGTGCTGATGGCGACCTCGGCGATCTTGCGGATGTTTATCTCGGCCGAATTCGGCACTCCGCTGAACAGCTTGTTGCAATACAGCATACGGTTCATGTCGTCAAGGCACATGATGTGGAGCTCTTCGTCCCGCATAAACATGAACCTCGGCACAAAGAACTTGCCAAGCTCGCTCGTCGAGTTGAAGGTCGTTACGCTGTCGGAAAACGACATCATGTATCTTCGGCTCAGCTCTGGGATAAGCTTTATGAGCATGGCGGTGGTCTGTCCCACGCCTTTGACCTTCATAAGCTCCTCCGGGCGCGCGCTCATGACCGCGTTCAGGCTGCCGAACCGGTCGATCAGATCGTGCGCCAGAGGGTTGGTGTCGCCTCTCGGTATCGCAAAGAACAACAGCAGCTCCAACACATTGACATCGTTGAAGTTGTCGAGGCCATATCTGATAAATCTTTCTTTCATTCTCTGTCTGTGTCCGCTGTGGTCTGCCATAACGCCCTCCGGTATTGCACAATATACGCCTGCGGGAACCCGCTCCCGCCGCCTGTCAGCCTGAACTGATAATAACATCAATTCATAATTGCGTAAAGTCCCGAAACGTGATAGAATCTATTGAAATTCCATTCAGTTCGTTTTTTATCAAAGGAGTCTTTATGAAAAAAGCCTTCACTTATATAAAGGACTTTCTCCGACGCGCAGACCTGCTGCTTTTCTCGCTGTGCTTTGTCTGTGCCATATTCGGGATCGTTCTTATCTCCAGTGCAACCAAATCCTACGGCACCTCCCGTTATGTCATAACCCAGACGGCCGCGCTTATGATAGGTATCGGGCTGTTCATCCTGCTGACAGTCATCGACCTTGATATCATCGCCGACAAATGGCCGATCCTGTTTGTCTTCAACGTCGTATTCCTTCTGCTTCTGATACCCTTCGGCGTCGGCAACGAGGAGGTCGGCAACAACGGCTGGATCCGTTTTCTCGGCTTTGGCATACAGCCGTCGGAGGTCGTCAAGATCGTCTATATCGTCCTTATGGCAAAACAGATCACATATCTGAAAGAGTATAAAAACCTGAACTCTCCACTATCGATAATCCAGCTGGGAATGCACTTCATTCTAATGTTCGGACTTATAATTCTCGTCTCCGACGACCTTGGCAGCGCGCTTGTCTTTCTCTTCATCTTCGCGACGATGCTGTTCGTCGCCGGCGTAAAGATCTACTGGTTTCTGATCGCCTTCGCCGCCGTTGCGGCCGTAACGCCGTTTATCTGGGAAAACTTTCTCAGTCAGAACCAGAAGGACCGCATCATCGCGCCGTATGACCCCAGCGTCGATGCAACAGGCTTCGGCATAACATGGCAGCCCCGTCAGAGCAAGATCGCTCTTGCAAGCGGCCGCCTCACCGGCACCGGCCTCTATAACGGCACGCAGGCACAGTCAAACGCACTTTCGGAAAAGCAGTCAGACTTCATCTTCGCCGTCGCCGGAGAGGAACTGGGACTTATCGGCTGCCTTATAATCATCACACTGCTGCTGTGCATCATCATCCGCTGTGTATACATCGGGCTCAAGTGCAACAGCACGATGGGCATGCTTGTCTGTTTTGGTGTCGCTTCGACCATCTTCTTCCAGACCTTTGAAAACATCGGAATGTGTGTCGGTCTGACGCCCGTCGTCGGCCTGACATTACCCTTCTTCAGCTACGGCGGCTCCTCCCTGTTCTCTCTGTTCGCCGCAATGGGTCTGGTATCCGGCATAAAATACAGGCCGAAACCCACAAGATTCCGGCGAATATAGGAGGCTGTGCATAATATGTCTCTCAAACACGATGTTTTTCTCCGCCTGTGCCAGACAGGCGGAGGCTTTATCTCCGGACAGGAGCTGGCGGACTCTCTGGGCGTCTCCCGTGCAGCGGTGTGGAAGGCCATCACCGCGCTTCGAAACGACGGCGCCGTCATCGAGTCCGTCACTAACCGCGGCTACCGTCTTTCAGAGGGCTGTGACCTGCTCTCCGAAGAGCTCATAACCGCCGCCCTCCGTCACAGAGGCATCCGCGTCTCTGTCTTTGACTGCATCGACTCCACAAACAACGAGGCGAAGCGCCGTCTCGCCGGAGAGGGACCGGGCGCCGAGCTCATCGTCGCCTCACAGCAAACTGCGGGCCGCGGACGCATGGGCCGTTCGTTCTATTCTCCGGCGGATACCGGGCTTTACATGAGTCTGGCCCTCTCCTGCCCCGGCGGATTTGAAAGCGCGGTAAGCTCCACCACCGCAGCAGCCGTGGCTGTTGTTCGGGCGATCGAACGGCTCACGCCCCTTCGCCCGCTGATAAAATGGGTCAACGACATTTATCTGGACGGCCGCAAGGTCTGCGGCATACTGACCGAGGGTGTAACGGATTTCGAGACCGGCATGCTGACCGGCATAGTCGTGGGGATCGGCATCAACCTCCATACGGAGGAGTTTCCGTCGGATATCGGCGCTGTCGCTGCGTCACTCGGCTCCTCGGCCCCCGGACGGTGTGTCCTTGCCGCCGCCGTCGCCGACGAGCTCGCGGACATCATCGAGGCTTATCCGGACAGGCGCTATCTGGATTTTTATCGCAGCAGGAGCCTCGTCATCGGCCGCCGCATAACCTACACCGCCGCCGGCGTTTCAGTGGATGCGGAAGCCGTCGGCATCGATGACTTCGGCGGGCTTATCGTCAGAAAGGACAATGGTGAAACTCTTACTCTCTCTTCCGGAGAGATATCTCTGCGTCTGCAAGGACCATAAAAGAATTTGCGCCCTCCCCCGAATGTAAGCAAAAGCAGGGTTCGGGAGAGGGCGCCGTTTTTTATATCAGTGTCTATGGCACGGGAGAACTTTAATTCAAACATTATAGGTTAACATAATTTTTTATTTTATTAGATATGTAAACCGCAAGCATCAGCTTTACAATGTCGGGAATGACAAACGGCACAACACATTTCACAAGCGCCGCGGCAAAGCCTATCCCGCCCTGACCTCCGGCATAAACGAGCGTGTACCACAGTGTACCAAAGGCATAGCACACAATCAGCCCAAGAAAAACCGAGAGCAGCATGATAACCTTTCCGCTCCCAAAGCAGCGCGTCATAAGCCAGTAGACAAGGCCGCTGAGCAAAAAACCTACGATATAGCCGCCCGTCGCGCCGAGCAGGACACCGATACTGCCGCGAAAACCGGCAAACACCGGAAGTCCGACCGCTCCGAGCAGAATATACAGCAGTATCGCCAGCGTTCCGCGTTTTCCCCCCAGCGTGCACAAAGCCGCGAAAACGGCAAATGTCTGGAGCGTGAACGGTACATCCGCCGGTATGCTCAGCCACGAGCAGAGCGTAATAAGCACCGCAAACAGAGCTATATATGTCATTTCCTTTACTTTCATAGTCTCAGCCTCCTCGCGAAGGATACCATGCAGAGCAAATATTGTCAACCTTTAATCGAGTATTAGTTTACAATTTTCGAATAATATCCTCTGCGGGGCTGCGGATATTGGTAAAACGGTCAGCGGGAACGGCAGTTTATCCTCCCCGCCGTTCCTGTTTCCTGCATAACTTTGTACCATCGGTTGACAATATGCCAGCACTCCGATAAACTCAGCTCTGGGGAGGAAGGAACAATGTATATTGAAACCGGCAGAATGGTCATTCGTGATTTCATTATGGATGATCTGAATGATATGCACGCCATTCTTGGCGATGACGAAACAATGAAGAATTGCGAACCCGCATATACCCTTGAGAAAACGGCTGAATTTCTGCGGAAGTTCTGCATAGAAAAAAGGGGCGCCGCTGCGGCTGTGCATAGAGAAACCGGCAGAGTTATCGGCTATATTCTCTTTAGTGAGTATCTCGAAGAAGTGTATGAGATCGGCTGGTTTTTTAACAGGAATTTCTGGAGAAAAGGTTTTGCTTTTGAGGCCTGCAAAGCGGTCATCGACTATGCTTTTGACAAAATGAACGTACACAAAATATTCGCCGAGACGATCGATGGACTCGGATCAATTGAATTAATGAAAAAACTTGGAATGAAGCCGGAGGGAATACAGAGAAGTCAAACAAAGGATACTTCCGGTAATTGGGCAGACATGTACCTTTACGGTATTCTTGCGGAGGACAGACGCTGATGTGCGCATAATGATAAAAGCCCGGCTGCATAATTGCAGCCGGGCTTGAACCTTTTTATGAATACCGGCCGCCCAGACCGGACTCCATATTTATAAAATAAACGCAGTTTACGACTCCCAGGGCGGCTTGCCGTCCGTTCCAAAACCACCGTTATTGCGGAAATCAGCGTCGTAATCAGGACCGGCTGACGCACCGTCCGCAAGCGAGACATAGAACCAGATGTTCGTTAACTCCATATACGGGCTGACCCAGAGCGTTACGAAGGGGATAATGCAGAGGATAGAC
>CAKSWM010000118.1 GCA_934511545.1 uncultured Oscillospiraceae bacterium
CTGCCTCTATTTCATCTGGGTCATCGTATACCGCGTCCGTCACTTCATCCACCTCAACTCCGTGCGCAAGGCAAAAAAGGCGCGTGCACGCGCCATCGCCGACCGCGAGGCAGGACGTATCAGCCAGACGGTTCCCGGGCAGTCCGAACCGGATTTCGACTTCTATTCCGACAGTGACATCCAGCAGGATCCTCCCCGGACTCCGCAGGAGACCGACCCGTTCTCCGAACAGGACAGCGGTTCGACCGACTCCACACCGGACTATTACGACCAGTTCTTCAAATAAAAACGGACATAACAAAAAGTGTTATGCCGGTGCACACAGCCTGAATAACAAAAGATCCCCGGCGTGACTTAGGTCACGCCGGGGATCCTTATTGGCCCATGATATCCATCATTCCGGTTCTTACTTATCCTGGTGTGTGTCATGCTTCAGCCGTCATACCCGTTCGGAAATCGTGACTGCCACGCCCATGCGTCCCGGCACATATCCGCAACGCTGCGCTCGGCACGCCAGCCCAGCTCCGCCTCCGCAAGGGACGGGTCGGCATAACTGACAGCTATATCCCCGGCCCTTCTCGGGCCGACGGACACCGGTATATGAACGCCGGTAGCAGTCTCGAAGGCGCTCACAAGCTCCATGACGCTGCACCCTCTGCCTGTACCCAGATTATATATCTTCAGCCCCCCGAGCTTTTCCAGCGCGGCGGCATGTCCGCATGCCAGATCGACAACATGGATATAGTCACGCACGCCCGTTCCGTCCAGCGTATCGTAGTCGTCGCCAAACACAGTCAGCCGCGGAAGCTTTCCGGCGGCGACCATTGTTATATACGGCATGAGATTATTCGGTATGCCGTTTGGATTCTCGCCGAGCAAAGCGCTCGGATGCGCGCCGATCGGATTGAAATAGCGCAGGATCGTGATGTTCCACTCTCCGTCCGATGCGTACAGATCCTCGAGTATCTGTTCTATCATTGCCTTCGTCTGTCCGTAAGGGTTCGTTATCCTTCCGCGGGGGCACTTTTCATTCATCGGCATCGTTTCCGGTTCGCCATAAACCGTCGCCGAAGAGGAAAACACCATGTTTTTAACGCCGTGTTCCCGCATCACGTCAAGCAGCGTGACGGTGCCTCCGATATTGTTGCCATAGTACATGAGCGGCTTCTCCATCGACTCTCCGACGGCCTTGAGCCCGGCAAAATGAATGCAGCAGCCGATATCCTCTTTTCCGAAAATGTTCTCCAGCGCGGCCCGGTCTCTGATGTCGCAGCGGTAAAATACCGGCTTCTTTCCGGTTATCATGCCGATATGCTCCACCGCCTTTTCCGACGAGTTGGAAAGATTGTCGGCGATTATGACCCGGTGTCCCCTTTCCGTCAACTCGACGGCCACATGGCTTCCGATATATCCGGCGCCTCCGGTCAGCAGTATGTTCATGTATTTCCCTCCTTGATGAACGCTTCAAGCGTATCTCCATCCAGAAGCACGGCTTTCCCGTTCTCCAGCGCGTAGACCCGCGCGCAGCCCGGCAGCACGGTGGTTCTATGGGTGGTTATTATAACGGTGCGTCGGATATCTCCCGAAAGGATATTGCTGAGCACCTGTTTCTCCGTTTTGAAGTCCAGCGCGCTCGTGGCCTCGTCCAGAAGCATAACGGGTGCACTGCTGAGTATGGCTCTGGCTATTGCGAGACGCTGTATCTGCCCCTCGGACAGGCCGCTGCCGCGCTCGCCAAGCCGGGTTTCCATGCCCTCCGGCAGAGCAGAAACAAAGTCCCAGGCACACGCAAGGCGCAGTGCGCGCTCCAGCTCTGTATCGGTCGCCGTGCGGTTCGTAAGCCGCAGTGTTTCGGAAATACGACCGGAAAAGACCACCTTCTCCTGCGCGACATAGGTCACAAGTCCGCGCATGGACGTGCCGAGCCTTTCGGAAAGCCCTCCGCTTTCAAAATATATTCCGCCGGAATCCGGAGTTATGAGTCCGAGCAGCAGGCGGATCAGCGTCGTTTTACCGCCTCCGGACGGGCTGACGATGCCTATTATCTCGCCCGGCCCCGCACGGAGCTCAAGACCGGAAAACACTCTGCGGCCGTCGTTATATGAAAACGATACGTCCTTCATCATGACGGAAACGCCGTTTTCCCTTGCCCTTTGCATAAATGCCTCCGTCTCCTCCGTTGCGCGGGTATCCTCCGCGGGAAGCGAGACTATTGTCATTATCCTCCGTGCGGAGACTGTCGCCGAAACGGCGGATGGGACAAGCGAGACCAGAGAGGAAAAGGATGACGAGCCAAGGGACGTGAGCTGAATGAACAGGACCATCGTTCCGAAGCTTATATAGCCGCTCCACAGTCTGTAAACGCCCCAGAAAAGGCAAAGGCAGGACACCGCAAGTCCGCACGCGGACATGACGAGGTTTGATTTGACCGAGAACAGATTATAGTCAAGGCTTACGCCGCGGTATATCTCCTGAAGTGCGTCAAGTCTTGAGGCGAAAGGCGCCTTGAGGTCAAAGGCCTTTACCGCCTGAAGATTTTGCAGCGCCTCCTCGTAAAACGCCGTCATTTCCGCCTGAGTATCGCGCATTTTCCTGCCGAATTCACGCATTTTGGTAACAAAGAAGCGCGAGAGAAAAACCGATACCGGCGCGCTTACAAACGCGATAAGCGCCATCACCGGATCATAGGCCAGGATTACCGCCAGTGTCGCTGCAAACTGGACCGTACTCGTCATAAGGCTGGGTATCCAGCCCAGAACGCTGTCTGCGACCGTCTGGACGTCACTGTTCACGCGGGTCAGAAGGTCGCCCGAATGGTATTCAAGGGACGCCTGCCAGTCAACATCAAGAAAGCGGCGAAAAACATCCGCCCGTATCTCGTTCGAGGCGCGGACCGATACCTTTGCGCTGAAGCGGCGGATCACGGCGCTAAGACCGATCCGACCGGTGCCGAGCGCGAGATACGCCCCCGCTACCCAGCCGATAACCGCGGTATCGCGCCCGACGACCGCGTCGATCAGATACTTTGACGCCACGCCGGACGCAAGTCCCGCCGCGGTCGACAGCAGCCCCAAAAGAATATATACCGCTTCCGCCCTCTTATATCCGGATGTATATCCGTATATCCACTTTGTCTCTGCGATCATCTCGCGCAGAAAGCCTTCTTTCAGCTTCCTGATGATCTTTTTCAGCATTGGCGCACCGCTCTCCGCTCAATTCCCTTTCTCTTTTCCTTTTGAATAGCCATAGCCGTACTTCTTCCCGTATTTGTAGCCATAACCATAACCGTAGCCGTAACCATAACCGGAAGAGGAAGCCGAAACAGAAGCTCTGTTGAAAACATAGGCACAGATATCCGCTCCGTTTTCCGCGAGAGAGCTCATCCCCTCCGATATCTGCGCGGCGGAGGCATAATCCTCGCGGATAACATACACTACCTTATCCACGTGGCGGCTTATGACCGAAGCGTCCGCCATCATGGCGCACGGCGGAGTATCGACGATGATGTAATCAAACATCGGTCTGAGCATACGGAACACTCTGTCTATTATCCCGTGGCGCAGAAGAGACGCCGGGTCGGCGACGACCTCATCCCCCGCAAACACATATAGATTTGTCTCCTCAAAGCGCAGGAAAGATATCTTTTCCCCGCTCTTTCCAAGACACTCTGCCAGCCCTATGGAAGGCGTTTTGAACCCGAGAAGCGTTTTTACGCTCTGTCCCCTGAGGTCCGCGTCTATGAGAAGAGTCTTTTTTCCGTCCTTTGCAAGGGCTATCGCAGTGTTGGCGGCAACTGTCGTCTTGCCCTCGGACGGCAAAGAGCTTGTGAACATGATTATTTTCCCGCCGCCGTCGCCAAGCTTGCGCACAAGCTTCAGGCGCAAAAGACGGAAAGCCTCGCAGAAACCGGAATCCGATTCCATACGCGATATCACAAGCCCGGCATCCGCATTGCTGCGGCGGCGCTTTGCCCCGACGCCCGGAACGCTTGCAAGGCACTCCAGATTTGTGATTTTCCTCACATCGGACGTGCTTGTGCATGTTTTGCGCGCGACCGACAGCACAGCAAGCACCGCCGCGCTCAGCACAAACCCGAGCAGAACGCCCTTGCAGGCGCTGCGCTTCCATGAAACGGTATTATAGGGCTTTTCCGCAAGCTCCGGCTCCCGGCTGACAACAAGCTGGGTCTCTCCGACGACCTGGCGGCTGACCTGCGGATATACCTGCATGACCGCACGGATTATGTCATAGGCGTCCTGCGCCGACGAGCTTGCAACAGTCAGGACAAAGAAGTTTGTATCCGCGACCGAGGATGAGCTTATATCCCCGTTTATAGCGCTCGTGCCCAGTTCCTGACACAGCAGTTCCCGCATAACCTCCGACCGGAGGATATACGGAAATGTCTCCGCAACGAGCTTTGCCGCTGCGTTGTCATAGTAATAGTTATATCCCGCGATATCCATTCCGCCGCTGCTGCTTACGCTGACGGAAAACACCGCCTCGGACCGATACATCGGTCTGTATGACCGTATGCTTCGCAAAGCCATGGCGCCGCCGCAGACGACCGCGAGAATGACGGCAAATACCCAAAGCTTTCTGAGATACATTATCATGTTTTTGAGCAGACGCGAAAGATCGATAAGGTTCTGCTCTTCGTTTATCGTGTTATCCATTTGTTACTCCGCCGGCCGGACTTTATGTCCCTTATCCGATGTATTTCCGTTTTTTCCGTATCTGCCGTATTTCCCATAGCCATATCCATATTTGCCGTAGCCATAGCCGTATGATGAAAGGTTCCGCAGCAGATGCCGCATATCGTTGAGTACGCAGCCGAGAAACTCCGCCCTGCACGCCCGCAGCGAGTCGATGGCATCGTTTATATCCGGCGCAGGCACGGTATCCTGCCGGACAACAAGCACGGATGCATCTGAAAGATCCGCAATGATCTCGCTGTCGGAAAAGTATCCCAGCGGCGGAGAGTCGATGACGATATAGTCAAATCTCTCACGGGCAAGCGAAATAACGTCGCCAAGCCGCCTGGCGGACAGAAGCTCTATCATATTGGTATAGCTTTTCGTGCTCAGAAGCATATAAAGCC
>CAKSWM010000119.1 GCA_934511545.1 uncultured Oscillospiraceae bacterium
CACGATCTCATAGCCCTGCGCGCGCAGGGTGTCGATAGCCCGGAGGGCGGCGTTCACGTTCGCCATTCCGTGCGCGTCGTGGAGGAGGATGATGCTGCCGTCGCAGACGGAGTTTATAATGCCGCTGTACAGCTTTTCCTCGCTTGCGGGATATACGCCGTTGGTCGGGTCAACGGACCAGGTTATGAGCGGCGCGTCGATCAGGCCCTGTATGCGGGAGGAATACGCTCCGTCGCCGTAGGGCGGGCGCACCATCCAGTCGCCCTCGCCGAGAATGCGGTCGAGCGCGGAGTCGGTCTTTCCGATCTCGCTGCGGACTCCGTCGTCGGAAAGCTTCGTCAGCCATGGGTGACTGTAAGAGTGACTGGCGATCTGGTGTCCCGCGTCATATGCGCGTTTGACTATCGCGGCGTTTTCGCTGATTATGTTGTCGTTTGGATCCGCGAGCGCGTTTCCCATGACGAAAAAGGTCACCTTTGCCCTCCTCTGCTCGAGCCCGTCGAGCAGGATGGGGGTATACTTCGGGTTCGGCCCGTCGTCGAAGGTCAGCGCGACGAGCTTTGGCTCCTGGGCAAAAGCACCCGAAGGCAGCAGTACGCACAGAAGCACAAGGATCGTTATCACGGAAAAAAGTTTTCTGGTTTTCTTTTTCATTTTTACCGCCCTTCTTTATTATCTGCCGCAAATATTTATTTTATCAAATGTTACAATCGGTTGACGAGGACATACACGGAAAAAACGGGCAAACGGCCCCTCCGTACCGCGCGATACGGAGGGGCCGTTGGATAAGCCTTATTTGATGTAGCCGTCGAGAATGCTTTCCGCCGCTGCGGGATCGGCGGCTGTGACATAGACGACGTACACTCCGCTCATGCGGACGATCGCCTTTTCGAGCTTGGGCACTTCCTCGGGCACATAGCTTTCATAGCTCTCCTTCTGGGACGCGATGCGCGTCTCGCAGGCGGCCTTTATCTCCTTCGCGGCGGCTTCGTCCGCAGCTTTGAAGAGCGCTATCTCCTCCGCGGTCGCGCCGGTGGAACAGTATACCTGGGCCTCGCTGAGCTTTGAAGCGTCGATACCGTAAAGGCCCGCGGCCGTTTCGGCCGTTATCGGGCTGAGCAAATCGGTGAAGGCGTCGCTTGCGAGAAGCGCGCGCGAACAGTCCTCAAGACTGAAATCCGCCGCGGCCTTTTCGCCGCAGGCGGCGGCGCAGAGCAAAAGGCACAGGGCAAGAACAGCAGCAAAGGTTTTTTTCATGATATGTCAGCCTCCGTCTCAAGTCGGTATGTAGTGCGTGCGCAGATAGTCGAGCCACACGCCGTATTCCTCCGCGGTGAAGTGGATACCGTCGAAGGTGACCTCCGCGGGGAGATAGCCGTCGTCTCCCGCAAGAGCGTCGCACAGGTCGATATAGTAGCAGCCCTTTTCCTCCGCCAGCTCGTAAAGGCGCTCGTTATAGGTGTTGACGTGCTCCATGTTGAAGTATTCGTGGGAGTCGCTCTTGGCCTTGCTGACCGGCGACAGGCCCATGATATAGATGATCGCGCCGGGGTGGTCGGTCTGGAGACGGTCGACCATTTCGCCGTAGAGATCCTTGAAGGTATAGGATTCGTATCCGATCTCGTTGATGCCGAGCAGGATGTATATCTTGCCGTATTCGATCGTGGACATCTGGTTCAGGTAGTCGCCGACGCCGAGCACGGTCATGCTCGTCTTGGCATAAACATCACAGTTCGTAAGGCCGCTGTAAAGCCGAAAGCCGTCCATCAGCGAGTTGCCGATAAACGCCGCGTCGTCGAAGTATGAGTCATCCGCGGGGGTGTCCTGTGCCGGAACGTCGGGCACAAAGCCTGGCGCGGGGCTTGCCGGACTGTCCGACGGAGCGTCCGTGGGCTCGGGCTCGACCGGTATGCGGGTCACGGCGGGCATATCGTCGCCCTCCGCGAAGCCGGGGGCGACCGGCGCGGGCAGCTCGGGCGTTTCGGACGGCGTTTCCGTCGCCGTGGGCGAGGGTTCGTCCGAGGGCTCGGCCGTGTTTTCGGCCTTTGGAGAGCCGCAGGCAGTCAAAAAAAGCGCCGCGCAAAGAAGCAGCGCTGCAATATATGAAAATTTTCCGTTTTGCATGGTATATCTCCAAATTGCGCAAGGCAGTTATCGTAAGTCCAATTATAATTACCCCTCCCCCAATATGCAAGAGCATTTTTGTCAAAACTCCCCGATTTTTGGCGAGGGCGGGGGAAAGTCCCCGGTGCGCCTGAAGAAAATGGCAGAAAAAATCCGGCTTCCCCGACAGGAGAAGCCGAAAGCGGTTTGTCAAAAAGGGCCCCGCAGAGTTTGCGCCAGGCCGCCTCCCTTGTGTAAAGGGAGGCGGCACGGCGATGCGCCGCAACGGAGCTTTTTCGTCAGTTCAGTCTTTGATCTTGATCGTTTTCGGCTCGCCGTAGTTTTCGCCGAAGGTCTCGATGACGACGGACTCGATCGTGATATCCTCAAGCGGCCTGTCGTTGTCATCGACCTCGACATCGCCCATTTTGCAGAATTCGTCGTAGCCCGAAATGACCTTGCCGAAAACGGCGTAATCGCCGTCGTATTGCGCGGACTTGTTGCGTATCGTTATGAAAAACTGGCTCCCCGCCGTGTCGTAGTAGTCGGCGTCGTTGTCGGTGCTGCCGCGGCGGGCCATCGCGACCATGCCCTCGGTCATGCTGAGGTCGTTTTTCTTATAGCCGTTGTTGGGAAATTCGCCCTCGATGCAGTAGCCGGGACCGCCGGTGCCGTCGCCGTTCGGGTCGCCCATCTGGATGATGTTGTACTGCACGACGCGGTGGACGGTAAGCCCGTCGTAAAAGCCGCTCTCCGCGAGGGAGATGAAGTTTTTGACGGTGTTCGGCGCCTTGTCGTAATAAAGGCGGATGGTTATCTCTGTGCCGTTGGAAAAGGTGATCGTGGCGGTAGGGTTGCGCCGGCCCTGGGTCACACAGCCGGCAAAGCAGACAAGAGCCAGGGACAGGAGCAGGACAAGGGAAACTGCGCGCTTTTTGGACACGGACATTTCGCGATACCTCCGATTGACCATATTGTAGAAACAATGTAACACATTGCGCTGAAAATTGCAATCGGCTGTGGGGCGGGACGATTGATTTTTGAACGGATATGCTGTATTATATGAGGAGCAATGCAAAATTTCCGCAAAGCGCCGCAGAGGGCATTGTGCGGCGCAGCCAAATAAATATATTGTTTTCAGGAGGCTGAAAAATGGCTCTTACGACCAATAAACACGTTCTTGACTGGATAGACGAGATGGCCGCGCTCACAAAGCCGGACGAGATCGTCTGGATAACCGGAGAGGAGGATCAGCTCGAACAGCTCCGCGCCGAGGCCATGAGCACCGGCGAGATGATAAAGCTCAACGAGGAAAAGCTGCCCGGCTGCTATCTCCACCGCTCCGACCCCAACGACGTTGCGCGCGTCGAGGACAGGACCTTCATCTGCTCCAAAAAGCAGGAGGACGCCGGACCGACCAACAACTGGATGGAGCCGGACGAGATGAAGGCGCTGCTGCGCGGCATCTATGACGGATGCATGACCGGGCGCACGATGTACGTAATTCCCTATTCCATGAGCGTTGTCGGCTCTCCGTTTGCAAAATACGGCGTTGAGCTGACCGATTCGATATATGTCGTGCTGTCCATGGCGATCATGACGCGTATGGGCACACAGGTGTTCGAGGCTCTCGGCGACAGCCCCGATTTCATCAAGGGCCTGCACTCCAAGGCGGAGCTCGACCCCGAAAAGCGCTATATCGTCCACTTCCCCGAGGAAAACTCCATCATGTCCGTAAACTCCGGCTACGGCGGAAACGTCCTGCTCGGCAAAAAGTGCTTTGCGCTGCGCATAGCCTCCGTGCTCGGTCGCCGCGAAAACTGGATGGCGGAGCATATGCTGATCCTCGGCCTTCAGAACCCGCAGGGCGAGGTGCGCTATCTCGCGGCTGCGTTCCCCTCCGCCTGCGGCAAGACGAATCTTGCAATGCTCATCCCGCCGGAGAGCTACCGCAAGGCCGGGTGGAAGGTCTGGTGCGTCGGCGACGACATCGCCTGGCTGCGCATCGGCGAGGACGGCAGGCTCTGGGCCGTCAACCCGGAGAACGGCTTCTTCGGCGTGGCCCCCGGCACCAGCGAAAAGTCCAACCCCAACGCGCTTGCCGCAACGCGGAAAAACACGATCTTCACCAATGTCGTCCAGACGAAGGAAAACACCGTCTGGTGGGAGGGACTGGACAAGAATCCGCCTGTTGGCGCACTCAACTGGAAGGGCGAGCCCTGGGACCCCTCCGACGGAAGCAAGGGTGCGCACCCCAACTCCCGCTTCACTGCTCCGGCTGTCAACTGCCCCTGTATCAGCCCCGAATTTGAGAATCCCAACGGCGTTCCCATCTCCGCGATAGTTTTCGGCGGCCGCCGCGCAAAGACGGCTCCGCTGGTCTATCAGTCCAGAAGCTGGGACCACGGCGTTTTCGTCGGCTCCATAATGGGCAGCGAAACGACCGCCGCCGCGACCGGCGCAGTGGGCGTCGTCCGCCGCGACCCGATGGCGATGCTCCCCTTCTGCGGCTACCACATGGGCGACTACTGGCAGCATTGGCTCGATATGGGCAGGCTGCTCAAGGATCCCCCGAAGATATTCAACGTCAACTGGTTCCGCACCGACGACGAGGGCAATTTCATCTGGCCGGGCTTCGGCGACAACATGCGCGTGCTCGAGTGGATCATGGCCCGCAGCTTCGGCGAGGCGGAGGCCGACGAGTGTGAGATCGGCTTCGTGCCGCGCGCCGGGGATATCGACCTTGAGGGCAGCGGCATTGACGAGGAGACCCTGCGCGGGCTTCTGAGCGTCGATCACGAGCTGTGGCAGGCCGAGTGCAAAGGCATCCGCGAGTTCTATGCGCGCTTTGGCGGCAAGCTGCCGAAGGAGCTCTCCGAAGAGCTTGACAGGCGTGAGGAAAACGTTAAATAACATATGCATCTGCATTTTTATGGGCGCGTCCTTTTGGGGAAGCGCCCTTCTTTTTTA
>CAKSWM010000120.1 GCA_934511545.1 uncultured Oscillospiraceae bacterium
AACAGCCCTCCGCGTCGTATAAAGTAATGAGAGATGATTTTTCGGAGGTGAGGGGCTTGTCCTGCCCGAGAGAAAAAACGGAACAGAACGAAAAGCTCATTATCGGCCAGCGAGGCGTTCCCGCAGCCCGTTCAAGAGGACGCGAGCGGAAAGAGGAGCCCTGCAATATACGGACCTGCTTTCAGCGCGATGTTGACAGGATAACCCACTCCAAGGCGTTTCGCAGGCTGAAGCACAAAACACAGGTCTTTCTCCGGCCGGAGGGCGACCACTACCGCACGCGCCTGACCCACACGCTGGAGGTTTCGCGGCTTGCGCGGACTGTCGCGCGGGCGCTTTCGATCAATGAGGACCTGACCGAGGCGATCGCGCTCGGCCACGATCTGGGGCACACGCCGTTCGGCCATGCGGGGGAGCGCGCTCTGCGGGAGATACATCCCGGCGGATTTCAGCACTACGAACAGAGTCTGCGCGTCGTTGACATTCTCGAGCGCGGCGGGCAGGGGCTGAACCTTTGCTATGAAACGCGCATGGGCATACTCAACCACACCCACGGCTCGCCCGACGACACGCTTGAGGCGACGGTCGTGCGCTACTGCGACCGCATCGCGTATATGAACCATGATCTGGACGACGCGATACGCGCCGGAATACTGCGCAGCGAGGACGTACCCCGCGCGATACGCTCAAAGCTCGGCGAGCGCAACAGCGAGCGCATCAATGCCTTCGTTTCCGACCTTGTGGGCACGAGCATGGACGGCGGCTTCGGCTTTTCGCCGGACATGCAGAGGATCTATGAGGATTTCCACGAATATATGTACGACGCGGTATACCGCAATCCGGAGGCAAAGAGCGAGGAGAGCAAGGTCACGGGAATCATCAGCGGAATATACGAGCACTATATCGCCGCGCCGGAGGAGCTTCCCGCGGACTATCTCGGCATAGCCTACCGCGAGGGAGTCGACCGCGCCGTCTGCGACTATGTTTCCGGCATGACCGACGACTTCGCGCTTTATACATACAGCGAGCTGTTCATCCCCGCCGCCTGGTCGGTGAGATAAAACAGACGCGGACAAAGCTCTGCTTTGTCCGCGGCGCGGCGTTGTTGTACTATATTATAATGTATGGCACTTTACAGGGGCGCGGCGGCAAGCAGCCAGATGTCGAAGATCAGCAGGGCCGCGGCAGCGGCGAGGAATATCCAGTCCGTTACCCCGAAGCGCCTGTTTATTTTTCTGTTGCCCAGCGCAAGCAGAACCAGAGAGACCGCCCATGAGAGTATGGCGATATAGGAAAGCGCCGGGGTGCGGAGGCAGAGATACAGGAAAAACAGCGCGTTGCTCACGCCCAGCGCGATGTACGACAGTTTTTTGAGATTTTTCATGATCGGCCGCAGCCTCCTTTGTGAATATGTCATTGAACAGATTATAGAGCGATTTATACATTTTTGTCTATTCCTGCAAGTCACAATTTTTTGCCGGTACTATTGTATAATGTATACAATGATCATTTAGTTATCGGATTTATTGCGGAAAACAGCGCAATAATATATGTTTTAGAAAAAACTTACAGAGGAAAAAACGGCTCCCGCGTCGTATATAGTAATACGGCGCTATTTTCGGATGAAAGGAGTGACGGGGCATGGCGTTTCCGGACAGCTTTCTTCAGGAACTGGCGGAGCGCAACCGGATCGAGGATGTCGTCGGCGAATATGTCCGGCTGACAAAGCGCTCCGGCTCCAATATTTTCGGGCTGTGCCCGTTCCACAGCGAAAAAACGCCGTCGTTTTCCGTCGCGCCGGACAAGCAGATATACCACTGTTTCGGCTGCGGCAAGGGCGGCAGCGTTATCAATTTCATAATGGAGATAGAGAACCTGTCCTTCCGCGACGCGGTGTATTTCCTTGCGCGGCGGGCCGGGATGACCGTGCCGGAGGACAAGCCCGACGAGCGCGGACAGCAGCGCGAGCGTATGCTGAAGCTCAACCGCGACGCGGCGCGGTTTTTCTACTCCCAGCTGGAGGCGCCGGGCGGCGCGCCCGCGCGCGAGTACATAATAAAACGCGGCATATCCGGCGCGATGGCAAAAAACTTCGGACTCGGATATGCGCCCGACGAGTGGTATGCGCTGTCGAACGCGATGCGCGGCAAGGGATATTCCGAGCAGGAGCTTGTCTCCGCCGGGCTGGTGATACGCAACAAATCCGGCCGCGGCGTTCACGACCGCTTCCGCAGCAGGCTCATGTTCCCGGTCATCGATGTTCGCGGCAGCGTCATCGGTTTTTCGGGACGTATCCTCGGCGACGGCGAGCCGAAGTATATGAACAGTCCCGAAACCCTTGTTTTCAGCAAGAGCCACAATCTTTTTGGACTGAATCTGGCTAAAAAGTCGAAAAACGGTTATATAATTCTGGCAGAGGGTAATGTTGACGTCGTTTCGCTGCATCAGGCGGGCTTTAACTCGGCCGTAGCCTCTCTCGGCACATCGCTCACGGCGGAACAGGCGAGACTCATAAGCCGCTACACGGGCGAGGTCATAATCGCCTATGACAACGACGAAGCCGGGCGCAAGGCAAGCCAGCGCGCCATCGGCATACTCGAAAAGCTGGATATAAAGGTTCGTGTTTTGCGCATGAGCGGGGCGAAGGATCCGGACGAATTCATCAAGGCCAACGGGCCGGAGGCTTTTGCAAAGCTTATAACCGCATCCGAAAACCACATCGATTACCGGCTGGGCCAGGCTGCTTCAAAATATGACCTGACGCAGAACGAGGACAAGGTGTCCTTTCTGCGGGAGGCGGTGTCGATCCTCGCGGAGCTGCCCGGGGCCGTCGAGCGCGAGGTCTATGCCGGCAGGGTCGCGGAGCAGACGGGGCTTTCAAAGTCCGCCGTGCTCGATGAGCTCAAGCGCGTCCGCGCGCGGCGTGTTTCGCGCGACAAAAAACAGCGCGAGCGCGAGGAGACCCGCCCGCTGAACGCGGTGCAGCCAAAGTCACGCGAGCTTAAGTATGACGATCCGGTCTCCGCCGCCGCGGAGCGCGGCGTGATAGCGCTCGTGAGCGCCGATCCGGGGCTGTTCCGGCTTCCGGGACTGCCGAAAAAGGAAGATTTTTCTTCCGAGTTTCTCGGAAGGCTTTATGAGGAACTGAAACAGCTGGCATCCGGCAGCTGTTCGGCAGGCCCGGCCGCGCTTGCGGCAAAATTTTCGCCGGATGAGCTCGCCGTGTATACGGAAATTCTAAGTATGCCGGAGATCGCCGCGCCGATGCGCGAAAAGGCGCTTTCCGATTACATAGAAACAATGAAGTCTCAGAAGATCAAATCCGCGGACAGCGTGGATCTGCGCGCTGTTGCGGAGCAAAAACGAAGGGTAATGGTGGACAGATATGGCAACAACTAAGAAGACAGCGGAGGAACCGATCGAGGAGCAGGCGGCTGTGGAGACCGCCGGGACCGTCGAGGAAAAGCTGGTCAAAAAATCCGGAGCAAAACGCAAAAAGCCTGCCAAGGCGGAAAATCAGGCTCCGCAGAAAAGCAATGAGGAACGGCTCAACGAGCTTATAGAACGCGGCAAAAAAGCGGGCAAGCTGACAAGCAAGGAGCTTATGGACGTTCTCGAGGAGATGAACCTCGATCCCGATCAGCTTGATAAATTTTATGACACGCTGGAAAATCTCGGCATCGACACCATCTCTGAGGAGGAGCTGCTGCCGCTGGACGACGATGTGCTTCCCGCGATCGAGGAGCTCGAGGAGATAGAGGAGGCCGCCGAGGACGAGGTGCTCGACACGGACTCCCTCGTAGACAGCTTTTCGACGGACGATCCCGTGCGCATGTATCTCAAGGAGATAGGCAAGGTGAATCTGCTCACGACCGAGGAGGAGATCGAGCTTGCCAAGCGCATGGCGGAGGGCGACGAGGAGGCAAAGCGCCGTATGGCGGAGGCAAACCTGCGTCTTGTCGTCAGCATCGCAAAGCGCTATGTCGGCCGCGGGATGATGTTCCTGGACCTGATACAGGAGGGAAATCTCGGCCTGTTGAAAGCTGTTGAGAAATTTGACTATACCAAGGGATATAAGTTCTCGACCTATGCCACATGGTGGATACGCCAGGCGATAACCCGCGCCATTGCGGACCAGGCCAGGACGATACGCATCCCCGTTCACATGGTCGAGACCATAAACAAGGTCATCCGCGTTTCCCGCCAGCTGCTCCAGGAACTGGGACACGACCCGACGCCGGAGGAGATAGCGGAAGAGATGAATCTGCCGGTGGAGAAGGTTCGCGATATCCTGAAGATCGCGCAGGAACCAGTCTCCCTTGAAACGCCTATCGGCGAGGAGGAGGACAGTCATCTCGGCGATTTCATCCCGGATGAGGATGCCTCCGAACCCAGCGAGGCCGCCAGCTTCACGCTGCTCAAGGAACAGCTTATGAGCGTGCTTTCAACGCTGACTCCGCGCGAGGAAAAGGTGCTTCGCCTGCGCTTCGGCATAGAGGATGGGCGCACCCGCACGCTTGAGGAAGTCGGCAAGGAGTTCAACGTCACCAGAGAGCGCATCCGTCAGATCGAGGCAAAGGCTCTGCGCAAGCTGCGTCACCCATCCAGAAGCAAGAAGCTCCGCGACTTCCTGAACTGAAGCTCAATTCAGAGGTAAGATCATCAAAAGCACCGGCGCCGGTAAAGGAGATTTCGCCGGTGCTTTTGTTCGGATGCTCCGCCGGTGCGCTATACCGTGCAGACGGCGGAATGCAGGCTGTAAATCAAATCTATGTCGGAATGGAGGAATGCCGGCGTGCATTACCTTAAACAGGGAAAAACCTTTTACAAAGAATACTTTCTGCTGATGATACCGATGGTGTTCCAGCAGTTCGTGACCAACTTCATGAGCCTTGCCGATACGTTCATGGTCGGCGTGCTCGGAGAGACGGAGCTTGCCGCCGTCACGATAGCCAACAGTCCGCTGTTTGTTGTTCAGCTTCTGATCTTCGGAATACAGAGCGGGGCATGTGTGCTT
>CAKSWM010000121.1 GCA_934511545.1 uncultured Oscillospiraceae bacterium
GCGCACACGAGTTTCAGCGCCAGATATGCTATCGACGCGGCGGTTTTTCCGCCGAAGCCGTGCAGCAGAAGGTATATGCCCTCGCCCAGGGTCCCAAGTCCCGCGGCGGCGGCGCAGGCCGCCGCGCGTCCGGGCATTTTGGGGATCGTGGCCTCCCGGATATATTCCGGCAGCGGCTCGCCCCCCGTGGTCAGCTGCGCCAGCGCCCAGATGAAGCTGCCGGCGAAAGCCACCTCCAGCACATACGGAAGCAGAACGTAAATGCAGTTTCCGGCCCCGTTCGCGCTCAGGCAGCCGCTCACGACCGAGGCCGCGGCACAGGCGACCGCAAGCGACCATAGCTCCGTCAGGGCGCGCGCCCTTGTTTTGCCTTTATTTAAATAGGTATAATATTCGCCGTCGTACACATATTCGCCCGAGGCGCTCCGGTGGAAATCGTCAAGATATGCCCGGCGCCCGGCGCGTTTTTTCTTTTCGGCCACGGTTTACTCTATTCCCGTCAGGTCATAGCTGTCGAGACATTTTTCCGCCTTTTCGCATACGCCGCGAAGCGTGTTCTCATCAAACGGGCTGTCAAGTCCGGCGTTTTTCAGAAGCTCGGTGAATGTGCGGCTGCCGCCCTGTCTGGTATAGGCCATATAGTGCTGCCAGGCGTTTTCGGTGTTCTCCTGGATAAGCGCCCAGAACTGGAGCGAAACGGTCTGTGCAAGGCAATAGTCGATATAGTAGAACGGGCTGGAATAGATGTGATGCTGTCTCTGCCAGCCCTCGCCCTCGGAATAGAAGGGGATCTCGCCGTCGAGCTTCATCCACGGCATGTAAACGCCCAGAAGCTCTTTCCAGACGGCGTGGCGCTCCTTCGGCGTCAGCTCCGGCTTTTCATAGACGATATGCTGGAAGTGATCGACCATGGTTCCATAGGGGATAAAGGTCAGCGCGGCGGCCAGATGGCTGTAGCGGAACTTGCGAGCATCCTTTCCGAAGAATCCCTCCGCCCACGGCCACGCGAAGAACTCCATGCTCATGGAGTGGACCTCACAGGCCTCGAGACTGGGCCAGATGTATTCCATCGGAACGCGGTCGCGGTTCGTCCATGCCTCGAAGGCGTGTCCCGCCTCGTGCGTCACGACCTCGACGTCGCCCTGGGTGCCGTTGAAGTTTGCAAAGATGAAGGGCACGCGGTATTCCTGAAGGCTGGTGCAGTAACCGCCCGACTGCTTCCCCTCCGTCGAGAGGACGTCCAGCAGCTCGTTATCGAGCATCGTGCGGAAGAAAACGCTCGTTTCGGGCGAAAGCTCGTCATAGAACCTGCGGCCCATCTCAAGAATATCCTGCGGCGTTCCGACGGGGCGCGGATTTCCGCTGCGGAACTCCAGCGCGTTGTCGGCAAAGCTCATCGGGTAGGTCTTGCCGAGGCGCTCTGCCTGTTTGCGGTATACCTTGTCCGCAACGGGAACAAGGTATTTCTGCACGGCCAGACGGAAAGCCTCTACATCCGCCTTGGTGTAGCAGTTGCGGCCCATGCGGTAATAGCCGAGCTGCGTATATCCGTCGTAGCCGAGCTTGCGGCCCATAGCGTCGCGCAGGTGCACGAGCTTGTCGTATATATCGTCGAGCTTTTCCTGATTGTCCTTGTACCACTGTCCCTCCGCCTTCCATGCGGCGAGGCGGCGCGCATCGTCGGGGTCGCTCTTGTATGGCGTGAGCTGGGAAAGCGTATAGACCCCGCCCTCAAAGGGGATCTGCGCCGACGCCAGAAGCTTTTCATACTCCTGCGTGAGCTCGTTTTCCTGCTGCATCTCGGGGATTATCTCCGGCGAAAAGCTCTTGAGCGCGATCTCGGCGTTCACGAACATCAGGTCGCCGAACTCCGCCTCGAACTCGCCGCGGAAGCGGCTTTCGAGCATGGCGCGCGTCCAGTTCTGCACATACTCCTCAAGCTCCGGCGACTTTCCGTTCCAGAACTTCATTTCCGCGTCGTAAAACTCGTCGCGCGTGTCGATGGAGTGGCGGATGTTCGCCAGTGTTGACATTGTATAAAGATGCCTGAGCATCTCTTCCTTTTTCAGAAACAGAGCTCTCGCCGCGTCATAGCTTTCCGCCTTTTCAAGCGCCTGCGTAAGCTCCTCAAGCCCGGACTCGACCTTGTCAACGTCGGGGCGTTCATAGGGCATCTGCGAAAACTTCATTATATTTCCTCCGGCAAAAGTCATTGCGGTCTCTGCCGCAAACATTGTTCCATATGTGAAAGACTATACCATGAATTCGCCCGGAACTCAATATTAATAAACGCAAAACTATTCGGCTTTGTGAGAAAATTTCCGTCCCCGGCGGACGCCGCAGCAGTCATTTTGCACAGTTTACCGCCGGACACGTACATTTATTCCCTTTTGCACCGCTCCGGACGCACCTGTTTCTGTGGAACATGGCGCTTCGCGAAGCGGGCACGGGCGCCGGACAGCCGGCGGTTCCCTTGCGGACATAAAAAGTCCCCTGCTTCATGCTTATCAAAAAAGCCTCGCAGAGTTTGTGCCCGCAGGCACAAATCAAATCTGATACATTATCTCCGGCGACATGCGCGTCGGAGATAATACTTCTCAGGCCGCGAGTGTGCGAGTTGTCCGGACCCGACGGACAACGAGTGCGCGTGGCGGGCTGTATCCTGTTGTCTAAAAAGCCCTGCCGGGCTTTTTAGACAGAAAAAAACAGGATGCATAAGCATCCTGTTTTTTTATAATAATGTTTACGTTTCGGAAGGTGCTCAGCAGATAACGTCTTCCTCGATGTACTTGCCGATGCGGGGCTTGACAACCTTGCCCTTCTTCTCGGCTTCCATAACGGCCTTTGCGTTGGCAACGGCGCTCTCCCAGTAGAACTGGTCGTGCGGGGACTGCTCGGTGCGGGTGTTCCACATCTCGGCTGCGAAGGAACCGCGGAGCTCCTTGGCGACGTCTTCCTTCCAGGGCATACGGATGATCTGGGTGGTGAGGTGACGGGTCTGACGGGTGGAGGAGTGCATGATGAGCTCGGCGATCTCCCAAGCGCGCTTGTAGCAGCTCTCGAGGTCGGGGAGTATCTCGTTGATCATGCCCCATGCAAGAGCCTTGCGGGCGGTGATGATCTCGCCGGTCAGCTCAGCATAAGCAAATCTCTTGCGGCCCATGAGGTTGCGCCATGCGATCTGGACGCCGTCGCCGGGAACCATGTTGAGGCGGAAGTGCTGCTCGACGGTCCATGCATCCTCGGTGGCGAGGGTGATGTCGCAGAGGAGGAACAGGTCGCTGTGGAAGGTGCCGCCGTTCCAGATGCCGATGGTGGGGATGTCAAGGCCGGAGATCTCAGCCTCGATGTCATGAGTACCGTCATGATACTGATGATCGAAGAGGGTCCAGTCGTAGTTGGTGTCCCACTCGCTCATGGGCAGGAAGGGCTTGCTGGTGTCGCGGTAGCAATCCTGGGGGCCAAGGCCTTCGAAGAAGTTGGGTCCCGAGGAACCGAAAATCAGGATCTGAGCGTCACGGTCGTCGCCGACATACTGGAACAGCTTGTGGACGAAAGCGTGAGGAGTGGTGCCCCACATGAGGCCGTGGTCCTCGGTATGGGCGCGGGCTTCGATGATGCCGTCCTTGCGGGTGAGCCAGAAAACGGGCTCAAGGATCTTCTTATACTCCTCGAAGGTGTACTCGGGGGGCAGGATCCAGTTGGACTCGGGCATAACGGGACGACGGTCGCCGTCGGTCACGGTGAAAGTGGGAACCCATTCGTCGATCTGATCTCTGGTAGCGCCCTTCCACTGATCGGACAGGTGGGCATAGCTCATTTCAGGTCTCTTTGCAGATCTTTCAGCCATTGTAAATTAACTCCTTTTTAAGTGATAAAATACGGCAAAAGCCGATATTTACGTTTTTTCCTTCCGCGATGGTCGGAATCAGTCCTCCATCTCGGTGATCTCGAAAACGAGGCCGCCGGTGGACTTGGGGTGGGTGAAGATGACGGGCTGGCCCTGGCCAAGGACCTTAACGCCGGTCTCGGTGAGGTGCTCGCCCTCGGCATTGACATCGTCGGTCAGCCAGGACAGGTGATGGAAGCCTTCGCCGTTGTTGGCAAGGAACTTGGAGATGGTGCTCTCCTCGGTGCCCCAGGGCTCCATGAGCTCTATGTAGGTATCGCCGATCTGAACCAGAGTAGAGGTCTGGCCGATGGGCTCGAAGGTCTTGCGCTCGCGAACCTCGACAGCTCCGAACTGCTTGGACCAGCGTGCCATGGTCTCGTCGATGCTCTTAACGGCAATGCCAACGTGCTTGAGTTTTTTCAGCATATCGTGAGTATCCTCCTTATTGTCACTTACGACTAAGATTATACAGCCTTGTGCGGTCAATTGTCAATAAATCTGACAAAGCACAAAAACAAATGTGCGGTGCAAAAAACACAAAATAGGGGACATTTTGAGCGTTTAACCTCAAAACGCCCCCAATCCTGCGGCAAATGAACCATGTGTTGCAAAATTCTCAAAGGTCAGGATTCCATCTGTCTTCCGAGAAATCCGGCCGCCGCCTGCGCCAGCTTCATCTCGACGCTTCCGGCAGCCTCACCCGACTCGGAAAGGAACATGACGCAGCCCATCAGGTCGCCCTCCGAGAGTATGGGAACAGCTACGGACACGGCATATCGCTCGTCCCCGCTGACGGCGTGGACGGGGCTGCTGCCGTCGGAATGGCTGAACGCGCCGCGTTTTTCCATTATGCGCTCGAGCTCGGGCGTGACGGAGCGGTCGATGAGATTGCGCTTTCCGCTGCCGGCCGCCGCAATGACTCCGTCGCGGTCGCAAATGGCGGCTGTGCGTTCCGCTGCCCGGAACAGCGATTCGCACATCTGGTCGGCAAACTCGCTCAGTTCGCCCATAGGCGAATACTTTTTAAATATGACCTCGCCGTCCTTCTCGGTGTAGATCTCCAACGGGTCGCCGTTACTGATAACATGGACACGGAAAACCTTGTCCTCGCGGCCTTTTGAGGAC
>CAKSWM010000122.1 GCA_934511545.1 uncultured Oscillospiraceae bacterium
ACACGGAAGTTAAGCTCACCTGTGCTGACGATACTTGTCTGGAGACGGACCGGGAAAATAAGTCGACGCCGACACAAGGGGCCTTTATAATAAAGGCCCCACAGATATTCCTCCTTAGCTCAGTCGGTAGAGCATGCGGCTGTTAACCGCAGGGTCGTCTGTTCGAGTCAGACAGGGGGAGCCAGCAGAAATGCCGCCACTTAACGGTGGCGGCATTTCCAATATCGGGGCCTTTAGCTCAGTTGGTTAGAGCAACCGGCTCATAACCGGTCGGTCCGGGGTTCGAGTCCCTGAAGGCCCACCACGTTATTTACAAGTTAATTTAGGGGTTTAGCTCAGCTGGTAGAGCGGCGGTCTCCAAAACCGTAGGCCGAGGGTTCGATCCCTTCTGCCCCTGCCAAATAGAAAACCTTGGAACAGTTGTCGTTCCAAGGTTTTCTTTGTTTTTCAAGAGTTTGCGGTTTTTTCGAAGCTAAACTCTGTTCAACAGGCATGAACATTGTATAGCGTAATTATACCCGTAATGCTAACTAAAATGCCTACGTATTGGCAGCTTGAGCTCCGGCTTGCAGCACGTTATGTCCGACCGTGATATAATGCTGCTCCGGAACTTTTCCCGTTAATGGCATTTAACAGTTTGCCAATTGGGATTTATGTGTTATATTTGTGTTGAAAAATGCAGACCATTCTTTATGGAGGAGATCATATGAAGGATTTTGGATATATAAAGACCGCCGCGGCTGTTACCGATGTCGCTATCGGCGACCCGATGACCAACGCGGGCTATATTATTGAGCTTGCGATGAAGTGCGACGCTGACGTTGTTGTATTTCCGGAGCTTTGCGTGACCGGCTATACCTGCGGCGATCTTTTCCGTCAGAGCGTCATGCTGGATGCTTCCGAGCGCGCGCTTGAGAAGATCGCGATGGCGTCCTCGGCTATGCCCGGCAGACTTCTGGCCGTAGGCGTGCCGGTTCGCCATGATAACAGCCTTTTTAACTGCGCAGTCTTTATCGCCGATGGCGAGCTGTTGGGCGCTGTACCTAAGAGCTTCATCCCCAATTATGGTGAATTTTATGAAGCCAGATGGTTTGCGCCTGCGTCCTCACTCAGGACAAAAACGGTCAAACTTGCCGGGGCTGAGATACCGATCGGGACTGACCTTATTTTCCGCGACAGAAACAGCCGCCTTGCAGTTGGCGCGGAGATCTGTGAGGACCTCTGGGTCGTTTCGCCCCCGAGCGAGAAACTGGTGCTTGGCGGCGCTAACCTGATAGTGAATCTTTCCGCGAGCAACGAATCGCTGACTAAGAACGAATATCGGCGAAGCCTTGTTTCCATGCAGTCAGCACGCTGCATCTGCGGTTATGTATATGCGTCCGCCGGCACCGGCGAGAGCAGCAGCGACCTCGTGTTTTCCGGGCATTCGCTGATCTGTGACAACGGTGCAGTGCTTGCGGAGCGAGAGTACGCTGAGGGAGCCATATTCGGCACGATAGATATAGAGAGGATCGCAAACGACCGCCTTCGTATGAATACGTTCATGCACGATTCCGGTGAAGCGGTGATGCGCACGATATATTATAACGGCGCGGCACCTGCCCGCCTTCCCGAAAAGGTAAATGCATATCCGTTTATTCCTGCCGAAACGGCCGAGCGCAGCCGGAGATGCCGCGAGATCCTTACCATCCAGTCCAGCGGACTGGCGACCCGCCTTAAAAAAACGGGGATCCGGCGCGCTGTCGTTGGCATTTCCGGAGGTATAGACAGTACGCTGGCACTTATTGTAACGGTCGAGGCATTCAAGTCACTGGGGCTTCCCGCCGACGGCATTACGGCCATCACGATGCCCGGATTCGGCACAACGGACAGAACGCTTTCCAACGCTCTTGAACTGATAAAAATGCTGGGCGCGAAAGAGAGGACCATACCCATAGCGGATGCATGTATCCAGCATTTTTCCGACATAGGCCAGGACCCCGGCAACCACGACGTCGCATACGAAAACACCCAGGCCAGAGAGCGCACGCAGATCCTGATGGACGTTGCCAACATGGAGAACGCGCTGGTGATCGGAACGGGCGACCTGTCCGAGCTGGCGCTCGGCTGGTGCACCTACAATGGCGACCATATGAGCATGTACGGCGTGAACTGCGGCGTGCCCAAGACGCTTGCAAAATATGTTATTTCGGCATATGGGGAGATGTATCCCGAATTTGCTCCCGTGCTGGGATCCATACTTGACACTCCGATCAGTCCGGAGCTGCTTCCAGCCTCCGACACGGGCGAGATCGTGCAGAAAACGGAGGAGAAGATAGGAAAGTATGACCTGCACGATTTTATACTGTATCATGTGCTCAGAAATGGATTCGCTCCGGAAAAGATCTATGCTCTTGGCAGGATAGCTTTTCCGAATGTCAGCGCGGACGAGCTCAGGAGCACGATGCTGACGTTTTACAGACGCTTTTTTACACAGCAGTTCAAACGCAACTGCGTGCCGGACGGCGTTAAGATCGGCTCAGTCTGCCTGTCTCCGCGCGGCGACTGGCGTATGCCGAGCGAGGCTTCTTTCAGACAGTGGACGGAATTTCTGGAAAAACAGGAGGACGGATAAAGATTTCGGACTGGTGTAAAAATCACGGATATACGGATATTTTGTGGAGAAAACAGGTATTTATGACGTAAATCCTGATGAAAACATCAAAAAGCTGAGTCGTGTGTTATTAAAAATACCGATAAAACGATAAAAACCGAAAAACAATTATTGCAGTTTGACGGATGGAATGGTATAATTACGGCACTACGAAGGCAAATCCAGCTTAGGAGGAAACATCAGGATGATCGAAGTATCCAGCCTGACCAAGACCTACGGCAAAAAAAGAGGCATTGACAGGCTATCATTTACCATCAACGACGGCGAGATCGTCGGCTTCCTCGGCCCGAACGGCGCGGGAAAGTCCACAACGATGAATATCATAACCGGATACCTGTCGGCCAACTCCGGCGCGGTGCGTATTGCGGGGATCGATATTCTGGAAAACCCAGTCGAGGCAAAAAAGCACATCGGGTATCTTCCGGAGCAGCCGCCGCTGTATCTGGACATGACTGTCAATGAATATCTCAATTTCATTTATGATCTCAAGGCTGTCAGGAACCTGCCGCGAAAGCAGCATCTTGACGAGATAACCGCATCTCTTGGCTTGCAGGATCACCGGAACAGACTTTGCCGCAATCTGTCAAAGGGGTATAAACAGCGTGTCGGCATCGCCCAGGCAATGGTCGGAAACCCGGAAGTTCTGATACTGGACGAGCCCACTGTCGGACTCGACCCCAAACAGATCATCGAGATACGCAGCGTTATCAAGGATCTTGGAAAGGACAGGACGATCATTCTGTCGACCCACATACTCCAGGAGGTCGAGGCCATATGCGAGAGAGTTCTCGTCATAAACGAGGGCAGGCTTGTCGCCGATGACCATCCCTCCAATCTCTCCGGCCTCATAACGGGGCACAACAAGCTGACCGTGCGCGTCGCGGGACCGGTGGACAGCGTGAAGCGCCTGCTGCGCAATGTTGACGGTGTAACCTACTGCGAGCCGACCGTCAGGGCCGAAGAAGGCGCCTATGACTATATCGTCGAATCGCGCGCCAACATCGACGTGCGCAAGACGATGTTCTCCGCGCTGGCCAAAGCCGGATATCCCATACTCCAGCTCAAGAGCATGGATCTGACGCTTGAGGAGGCCTTCATAAAGCTCGTTGAAAAGAAGAAAAAAGAGTATGTTCCCAGCAATAAGCAGCCCAAAAAGGCTGAGTTCACGGCGGATGCGGCAGAGGAGGAGAGCGTATGAAAGCGATATTCAAGCATGATCTCAGATCATATTTCACCTCGCCTCTGGGCTATGTGTTTCTGACGGCATTCCTGCTGGTCATGAATATTTATTTCTTCTCGACCTGTGTGTATTCGGCAAACAACGCCCTGACGAACGTATTCTCGTTCATGATCTATATGCTGATATTCATGATCCCCATACTCACGATGAGGACATTCAGCGAGGAATATAAGCTCAAGACTGACCAGCTGCTGCTGACGAGCCCTGTCAGACCCGTTGGGATAGTTCTTGGAAAGTTCTTTTCCTGCATGGTCGTTTTCGGCATCGGGCTCGCGTTCACGCTCGTGGATGTAATCGTCGTTGCATCCACCGGTACGGTAAACGTGGCGACGACCGTCGGAAACTATATCGCGATATTTGCCGTTGCCGCGTGCTATATCTCGATAGGCGTGTTTATTTCGTCGCTGACGGAGAACCAGCTTGTATCCTGTATCGCGACGCTCGGCGTGTTTCTCGCGCTGTATCTGGTCGATTTCACCTATAATCTGCTCAACGCAACATGGGTCAAGTCGGTCATCTATTGGATCTCCATTTTCCGCAGGTACAATTCATTCAGCACCGGCGTCTTCTCGATAGCCGACCTGTTCTACTACATAAGCATCGCAGTTGTGTTTGTTTTCCTGACCGTTCGCGTTCTGGAAAAGAAGCGCTGGAGTTGAGGAGGACCGTACCGTGAAAAAGAACAAAACAAACATTCCGGCCGGGCGTCCCGCCGGTGAAGAGCTTGTCGAAGCACAGGAGATCAAAAGCCGTAAGCTGAAATACGGGACTCTTGCAACTGTATTTACAATAGTTTTCATCATCGCGGTCATACTGGTCAACATGCTCATCGGATACCTGACCGACCGATTTGTCCTTGAGTTTGACATGACGAGCGAGGACCTTTATGAGATCAGCGAGGATACCCGCGAGGTGCTTGCCGATCTGACGGAGCCGGTCACCATTACGGTCCTTGCCGAGGAGACGGATTACCGCGATTCGACCAGCCTTCTGGCCCAGATATATGAAACGCTCCAGCGCTATGCCGCCCTGTCCGGCGGGATGCTGAAGGTGGAGTATATCAACCCCGAGCTCAATCCG